>JAFDCR010000096.1 GCA_019312685.1 Deltaproteobacteria bacterium
GTCATCACTTTGAAGGATTTCAGGAAGTTCACCAGGGATCAGGACTGCACAGTCCTGAAAGAAGTGGCGATCAATACCCACCACCATGACACTAAGGGACATATTATAAATTTCCTGCCCAATTGGCGCGCCACCTATGGAATTTTTCTCATAGGCAAAGGGGGAAAAGATGAAAAAAAATAAAGAAACCAAATTTCTCGATACGTATCATCAATGCGATACGGCAATTGAGCCGGCAACACCACTTTACGACCAGATACCCGGTGTGGTCAAGAGGTTAATGAAACTTCTTGATGATAGTAACTCATACAGTCATGTTGAACCCATTCCCATTCCTTCAAATGATTCTGTAGTGCAGTTAATTCACCAGGCAAGGCGTATCCTTTTCCCGGGCTACTTTACCCAGTCGACCCTGGCACAGGCCAACCTGGAATACTACCTTGGCCAGGAAACCACCAGTTTCCTGGAGAATCTCTCCCGTCAGATAATTTCCGCTTTCCAGCATGACTGTTTCCGGCACGATCTGCCATGCACAAAATGTTCAGACCAGGGTCATGAAATCGCCCTCAAGATTGTCCGGGAACTACCGGAAATAAAAAAACTTCTGGATAAAGACATCAGGGCGGCCTTTGAAGGTGATCCTGCTGCCAAAGGTTATGATGAAATCATTTTCTGTTATCCCGGATTCATGGCCATTTCCATTTACAGGCTTGCCAACTTACTGCATAAAAACAAGGTCCCGGTCATACCCCGCATCATGGGCGAATACGCCCACAGCATAACAGGTATTGATATCCATCCCGGCGCAACAATCGGCGAACATTTTTTCATTGACCACGGCACCGGCGTGGTCATCGGAGAAACAACCGAAATCGGTAAACGTGTCAGGCTCTATCAGGGTGTAACGCTGGGAGCGTTATCCCTGCCCAAGGATGCCGGGGATCAGTTTCGTTATAAAAAAAGACATCCGACTATTGAAGATGATGTAATAGTATATTCTAATACAACAATATTGGGAGGGGAAACGGTTATCGGGGCACGGTCGGTTATAGGCGGCAACATATGGATCACCGAAAGTGTTCCGCCTGATACAAAAGTTCTCCTTAAACGCCCGGAACTCATTTACGCCGGCAACGGCAGACGAAAAATGAAGAAACAGGGGGATAGCAGCCATGGCCAGAATTAACAGTGACATTTCACATATTATCGGTAAAACTCCACTGGTAAAACTGAACAGGATTTCCAAAGGGCTGAAAGCCACAATCCTGGCCAAACTTGAGTCGCAAAATCCTCTGGCCAGCGTCAAGGACCGCATAGGCGTCGCCATGATAGAAGCGGCCGAAAACCAGGGGTTGATCGATCCCCATACAACGATTGTTGAGCCGACAAGCGGCAACACAGGCATTGCCCTTGCCTTTATCTGTGCTGCCAAAAAATATCGTCTGGTTCTGACCATGCCTGAAACCATGAGTGTCGAACGGAGAGCTCTCCTCAGACATCTTGGAGCAGAACTTTTTCTGACGCCGGGGCCTGAAGGCATGAAAGGGGCGATTGCCAAAGCTCACGACATTCTGGCTCACAATCCCAAGGCTTATATGCCAGACCAGTTTTCTAATCCCGCCAATCCCGAGATCCACCGCAAAACCACAGCAGAAGAGATATGGAGCGATACAGGCGGTCAGGTTGATATCCTGATCTCAGGGGTTGGTACCGGCGGGACAATTACAGGTGTTTCCGAAGTCATCAAGTCCCGGAAACCATCATTCAAGGCCATCGCAGTTGAACCGGCTGATTCACCGATCCTTTCAGGAGGCAATCCCGGCCCCCATAAAATCCAGGGAATCGGCGCCGGATTTGTGCCTGAAGTACTGAAAACCGACATCATTGATGAAGTTATCACGGTAACCAATGAAGATGCCTTTGAAACGGCCCGGCAGGTTGCCAAACTTGAAGGTATACTCTGCGGAATATCTTCAGGCGCTGCGGTATGGGCCGCATTGCAGGTGGCGGCACGCAAGGAAAACGAAGATAAGCAGATCGTGGTGGTACTGCCTTCCACCGGGGAACGTTATCTATCAACCGATCTTTTCCTTAAGGAAGAAGTAAAAACTGCTGCTACAACTAAAAAAACTGTCGCTAAAAAGACTGTCCCTAAAAAAGCGGCTGCCAAGAAAGCTCCTGCTAAGAAAGCTGCTTCCAAGAAGACTACAACAAAAAAGACAGCAACAAAGAAAACTACCGCTAAAAAGGCAACGCCTAAAAAAGCGGCTGCCAAGAAAGCTGCTTCCAAGGAGACAACTAAGAAGAAAACTACTGCAAAAAAATAGTAAAATAAGGAATCAGTTTATTTCGTATTTTTATAACTCTCTGATATCAGGCTGTTCATTTGTATATAACAAATAATAAAGCAGAGCCGTTTCTGGCTCTGCTTTTCATTTTTTATTCCATCATTGCAGCTTATTGAATTATTGTTCTCACTCGACAACCACTTCTTTAAAAACTCTTTTTCCCCGAACAGTTTTTTTTTACATAAGACATATAACAGGACTTCATAAGTCATTAGAACCTGAGTACAGACAAATTCAACTAAAAACCTTCCGATACTTTGCTATTCTATTAAAAATGAAAAACAGGCAAAAGGTTATAAACAGCCTCCTGATTCTGGGATTGATTCTAACTGTCCTTCTGATTTATTCCAGCAATCTTGACGGACCATTTATCCTTGATGATTTTCGCATCCAGACGAATCCGCAAATACAAATTGATAATCTTACTTTACAAAATCTTGTGAAGGCCGGTTTTGAAAGCTCTCCCGGAACAAGACCGATAGCGCATATCTCTTTTGCCTTGAATTACTTTTTTCATGGGTTTGATACCAGGGGATACCACCTTGTAAATATTGCCATACATGCATTAACGGCAATTTTTCTTTATCTGTTTATCCAAACCACTCTGAACCTGCCTCTGCTGAAACCCAAATACGATGGGTTTTATCTGCTCCCTTTTGCTGCAGCCTTGTTATGGGCTGTGCATCCTTTACAGACCCAGTCGGTCACCTATATTATCCAACGGATGAATTCCATGGCAGGAATGTTTTATATTTTATCGTTTTATTTTTATATAAAAGGGAGGATTACAGAAAAAACATGGCAAAATGGAGTATTATTTCTCAGTTCCTTGACATCAGGACTTCTGGCCCTTGGATCAAAGGAAATTGCAGCGACCCTTCCTTTTTTTATATTTCTGTATGAATGGTACTTTCTGCAGGACCTTGATTCCAACTGGCTGAAAAAACAAATAGTTCCCGTTTTTATCCTGCTGCTCACTGTTGCGCTTCTGGTGATGCTCTACCTTGGAGAGAATCCGATAGGATATATATTAAATAGTTACAGTAAACGTGAATTCACCCTGACTCAGAGGTTACTTACTGAATCAAGGGTTATAATATTTTATGTCAGTCTCCTGCTGTTTCCCCACCCCGGACGCTTAAACCTCGACCATGATTTTGTCCTCTCCACCGGGATAGGCACCCCTTTTACAACTTTGCTTTCAGCTCTTTTCCTCTTGATAATCCTGATAGTATCAGTCGGCAGCGCAAAAAAACACCGGCTGTTCTCCTTCTGTATTCTCTGGTTTCTTGGCAACCTGGTTATAGAATCTTCTGTCATTGGTCTTGAGATCATTTTTGAACACCGGAACTATCTACCTTCCATGATGTTGGTACTTCTGGGGCTTGTTTTAATTTATTCGATTTTAAAACATCCCTATCCAAAGCTTATTGCTCTCTGTTTAATTGTGCTGCTGTGCTCTTACTGGACCTTTGAAAGAAATAAAATGTGGAATGATAAGGTTGTATTCTGGGGGGATTGTGTCGGTAAGTCTCCGCAAAAAGCCCGGCCTCATAATAATTTAGGCGTGGCATTAGCAGCCCAGGACCGGACAGATGAGGCAATCAAACATTATAAGAAAACCATAGAAATTGATCCTCAGTTCGGCAAGGCGTTCAATAACCTGGGTAATGCATATCAAAAGTCAGGTAAATATGAAGAGGCCAGAGCTCTCTATGAAAAAGCCCTGGAAATAATACCTGATAATCCTAAAATACATGTAAATATGGGCATTGCCTTGGCTAAGCTCGGTCAACTTGAAGAGGCGCTGATCCA
>JAFDCR010000097.1 GCA_019312685.1 Deltaproteobacteria bacterium
ACATTTTATCAAGATAGGTGGGGTAAAAATTTGTACTTATCCCTAACAAGCTGCTGTTCTTGCTTAAATATAAAAAAATCTGTTATATTTAGTTTCAACTGTAAACATGGCATTCACACCATAGATGTGATTGAAACGCAATTTCTCCGTGCAACTAAACAATGAGTTCTGCCGATAGTAATTGTCATGTTTACTTTAATTCAATAGGGGAATCTTGATATGGGCAATTCATCTCGAAAACAAGCTAATTACGAGTCGGTCGAAGATTTGTTTGATGATCAGGTAGAAGCATCCGCTGAATCTCAGGATATCAATATTTCTAATCGAGATAATAACAGGTCAACCGAAGACTTGTTTGGCGAACAAATAGAAGTATCTGATAAATTTGTTTCTAAGGGGGATAGTTTCGATTCAATCGAAGACCTGTTTGGTGAGTTGACAGGAGAGTCCGGCGAATATGAAGATGTCAGTATATCCAGTTGTGTTTATGAACCAGTCCTTGTTGGTCTTAAAGAGAAAAAACTCGAATCCCGACTGGAGAAATCTTTTTATCCCCAATATGATGCAGAAATTACCGTTATTGATGCGGAAGACAATTCAGTAATTATTCCCATAGAGGATCTCCAATTTCTTGCATTTGTTAACATCCCGCTTCAAATTGATCTTTTGAAAATCAACAATTTCTCTGAAGTGGTTGAAACATTCAGTGGTGATTCATTTAAAGTCCGTATTCCCGACGGACAGGATTTCGATACCGGTTTTTTCGGCTTAATTGAAAACCCTGAAGATCGGTATAAATATATCTTTCTCCCCCATAACAATATAAGAATCCAATATCAGCAAAGACCTATAGGTGACATCTTTGTAGAAAAGAAGTTCTTGTCAGTAGATACCCTCAACAATGTTCTTAACAAACAGCGTCAACTCAGGAGTCTTCGTCTGGGATCAATCATTGCTAAGAGAGCAAGCCTCCGGTCACAGCATGTTGAAAAAACTCTGCAAGAGGCTTGGCAAAAAAGGCCGGACAAAAAACTGCGGCTTGAGCAAGAAAGGCTGAAAAAAGAGTCAATTGAAAAGCTTCTTAGAGGGAAAAGGCGGCTGCAGAAAGAGGCAGATGAAAAACTGCGAGTTGAGGAAGAACGGTTGCAAAAAGAAGCAGATGAGAAATTGCTTCAGAGGCAGGAAGAATTAAGCAAAGAGTTGGAAGAAAAGAAGAAGACAGAAGAAGAAAGGCTGAAAAAAGAAATAGATGAAAAACTGCTTCAGGAACAGGAAGAGTTGCAGAAAGAAATGAAAGAAAAACTGCGGCTTGAGGAGGAAAGGCTGAAAAAAGAAATGGATGCAAAGCTTCTAGAGAGAGAAGCAATGCTGCGGAAAAAGGTGGGGGAGAACAAAACTGCTGAAAAAGAACAACTGAAAAAAGATATAGCTGAAAAGCTGATTCAAATAAAGGAAGAGTTGCAGAAAGAGGTGAAAGAAAAGAAGGAGGCTGAGAAAGAAAGACTGAAGAGTGAGATAGAAAAAGAGTTACTTGAGGAAAAGGAAAAGCTGCGCGAATTAGCCAATAAAAAACTGCAGCTTGAGGCAGAATGGCTGAAATTAGATACGGTTGAAAAGCATCCTACCGGTGATGTTTTGATTGAGTCAGGCTTAGTCTCGCCCGACGTGGTAAAGCAGTCCTTGGCCATTCAAAAGAAAATGCGAAAAATGAAGCTCGGCGAACTGTTTATTGAAATGGGCGTTATTAATGAAGACCAGATGTGTAAGGTGTTAGCAGAGAAATTCAATAAGAGGTTTGTGGATCTTCAGAAAACAACTCCAACCGATGAGGCATTGGAGTACTTGTCGCGCGATTTTATAAAGAAACTGGAAATTATTCCGATTCATATTAAAAATGAACGGTTAGTAATAGCCACCTCTAATCCGGATAGTGGTAATCTAAGTGATATTTTACAAGAAAAACTTTCTTGTCCCTTTGAATTGGTGATTTCTCCACGCAGTCAAATAATTGAAACTTTATCAAACTTGCCGGCCTGACTTCGATCCAGTTTTTTTAAGATGTTATGCCTGCTTTTAATTTAACCACAGACGCACGGTTAATTTTAAGTTTTAAGTTTTGAGTTTTAAATTTAGAACTGAAAATTAAAAATTTAAAATTGCTTTACGTCTGTCTGTGGTTTAAAAAAACTCCTGTGCTTCACTATTCCAACATTCCATTATTCCAGTGTTCCAGCCCCATTCTATTTTTTCACGAATAAGCCCCAAATAGTACAAGCACCTGTCCTCAAATCCGGAGGTTCAAGTCTTCCAGTTCGATTATTTCAAGGTCTGTCAGTGCGGTTTTCTAATCTTCCTTTTATAATAAGGTATATTCATTCCAGTAGGGTAATTTCGAAACGGCAGCATACACAGGATAACAGCAAGGGGACAATGTGCAGAATGGTGTAAGCTTAAAAAAGAATATCAATCTACCACTGCTGATTTTCTACGGCCTTGGCAATACTCTCGGGGCAGGGATCTACGTCCTTGTCGGAAAGGTGGCTGGGATAGCCGGCCTTTATGCTCCGATCGCATTCTTTGCCTCTTCCCTTGTCGTTGTTTTTACCGCCCTGACATATTCAGAGCTTTCAGCACGTTACCCGTTCAGTGCAGGCGAGGCGGTCTATATTCATCGGGGTCTGGGGCTCAAGTGGCTGGCTGTTTTTGTGGGCCTTCTGATATGTACTGCCGGCATAGTTTCCGCGGCAACGATCTGCCGGGGCTTCATAGGATATTTTCAGGTGTTTGTTGACATACCCGACCGGCTTGCCCTTGTCTTGCTTATCATAACCCTCGGGGGCATCGCGGCCTGGGGTATAAAAGAGGCTGTGAGCACTGCGGCGGTCTTCACGATCATCGAGATTGTAGGTCTTCTTCTTATCATAATCACAGGAATGGATAATATTTCGTTCGACCGGGTGAGGGCTGCTGAGCTTCTCCCCGCACCGGATGCAGTTGTATGGCTGAGTATACTAAACGGCGCTTTCCTGGCGGTATATGCCTTCCTCGGTTTTGAGGACATGGTCAATGTGGCCGAAGAGGTCAAGCAGCCGGAACGCAATATGCCCCTGGGCATCATACTCACACTTCTCATTTCGACCGTACTTTATTTCTTGGTTGCATTTGTCGCTGTCATGGTTGTCCCGGTCGAATCGCTGCAGCAGAGCAAGGCCCCGCTGGCCCTAGTTTATCAGAATTCCACAGGTAAAGATCCTGTGCTCATCAGCATCATAAGCCTGTTTGCCGTCATCAACGGCGCCTTGATCCAGATAATCATGTCAACACGCATCTTATACGGTATGAGCAGCCAGAAGTGGCTGCCAACAATCTTTGCAAGAGTTAACAGGCATACTCATACGCCGTTGGTTACGACTATGCTCGTTGTTTCCCTGCTGCTGATCGCCGCCCTGCTGCTGCCGC
>JAFDCR010000098.1 GCA_019312685.1 Deltaproteobacteria bacterium
GCGTCATGGGGCAGTTGAGATAGTCCCCGGAACCCTCCTCATAGCGGGAGGCCTGGAAGATAATGCTTCTGTCCAGTGATTCGGCTTCAACTATCGGTGCTATGGCATCGTAAAAGGCCAGATGGTCTTTGCCGGTCAGTTTTCCGAGTGATTCAGCCATGGGATCGGAGGTGAGTGGTCCGGTGGCAAGAATTGTAAAACCGGAACCCGGTACTGAGTAAGGAAGTTCTCTAACTTCATCCCGGATAATCTTGATGTGATCGTTATTTTCAATTTTCAACGTAATAAATTTCGCAAATTTTTCACGGTCAACGGCCAGCGCCTTGCCGGCAGGTACCCGTGTCTGCTCAGCGGCTTCCATCAGCAGTGAGCCAAGCTTACGCATTTCCTGTTTTAAAAGTCCGACAGCTGAATTCAGGGCATCGGAACGGAGGGAGTTGCTGCAGACAAGTTCGCCCAGCAGGTTTGAATGATGAGCAGGACTGAATACCTTTGGTTTCATTTCAAGCAGGACAACGGAACATCCCAGCCCGGCTGCCTGCCAGGCCGCTTCGGTTCCGGCCAGTCCTCCACCAATGACTGTGATTTGCCTGTCGCTTCTATCCATAAGAAAAACTAAATCCGTGAGTTAAAGGAATTATTGAAAATTGACCAGAAAATATAATTAGCACTTAGTGATCAAAAGGTAAACTCAGGAGGAGAACAGGTAGCAATTTATTTTAATAATAGACAGGGAGAGACCTGTTGTCAGGTAAAGTCAACCATACTGTTGACTTCGTTTATTGCTTTCATAAAGTTACGGAGCCATCGGTGGACATCATATTTTTTTACTTGATTCCGCAGCCATTGCATGCGTTGCTGGCGTTCGTCAAAAGGCATCGAGAAGGCCTGGTAGATTGTGTCTGCGGTCTTTTCTATATCATATGGATTAACCAGAAGGGCCTTTTCTCCGAGCTGGTCTGCGGCACCGGCAAATTCACTTAAGATCAGCACGCCGTTATCGTTGGCCGAACAGGCGCAGTATTCTTTTGCCACCAAATTCATACCGTCCCTTAAAGGAGTGATGAGGGCTATTTCGGATGTCCGGTAATGGGCTACAAGCTGTATATTATCGAGGCTGCGGAAAATATAATGGATAGGTATCCATCCTGCATGGCCGAAGCGGGAATTTATCCGGCCGGCCATCTGGTCAAGTTGTTCTTTTAAGCTCTGGTAGTCAGGGTCAAGGGTGCGGCTTGGCACCACGACCTGCAGCAGGGAGATCTTATGCTTGAGCTCAGGATATTTTTCCAGGGCACGTTCAAAGGCAAGAAAACGTTCGGGGATACCCTTGGTATAGTCCAGCCTGTCAATACCCAGCATCAGCTGACGTTCATGCAGGTTTTCATGCAGGTACCAGGCGGCATCCAGGACTTCCTTGGAATGGGAGGCATCATTAAACTGGTCAAAATCAATGCTTATGGGCAGGTGACGGACCTGGATAATCCTCTGTCTGTGTTTAATCAGAGTAAAATTGCGTTGCCTGCGGAGAATGTTCGCCTCAGGTATGAGACTGGTCACGCTGTTGACAAAATTCCTCCGATCCCGCAAGGTCTGGAATCCCAGGAGATCAAAGGCCAGTAGGGCTTTCGTATATTCCATCTTCCAGGGTAATCTCCGCAGAAGATCCAGTGAGGGGAAAGGTATATGGTGAAAATAGGCCAAGGGCAGCCGAACCTTTAATTTCTTGAGGAAATTTCCAACCATGGAAAGCTGGTAATCATGGATCCAGATAATATCGTTTTCCTGGATCTGGTTTGCGATCACTTCGGCAAATTTTTTATTCACATCCACATAGGTCTGCCAATCCTTAAGATCAAATTTGCAATAGCCAAGCAGGTCATGGTGAAGAGGCCACAAGGTTCCGTTGGAAAAACCCCAGTAATAATGTTCAATATCATACTGGCTTAAAGGAACACCTACTAATTTATATCCCTGTTCCCGGCCAAACCGATCAAGCAGTTCCTGGACAGGCGCCTCCTCACCGGCACCAGGCCATCCGATCCAGAGACTTTTATTCTCTTTCAAAATCGGATCAAGTGCAGTGATCAACCCGCCGGAACCGGGCTGAATACTCCATTGATCGTTATCCTGATTTATAACAATGGGCATCCTGTTTGAGACAACAATCAAACGTTTATTGAATCTCTGTTTCTGTTTTGCCATCATAATTATAAGGAATAACTATACCATTTTTCTAAAAAGTTCAGCAGTTCTCCCGGAGGTTGTAACCAGCAATCAGCCGACGTCTTTCTGTATGTTTCCCGCACCAAGACGGAAAGTCCCTTTCCTTTTAACGCTTTAAAAGCATCTTCATCAGTCAGATCGTCACCAAGGTACGCCATAAAAACTTCAGAGTCATATTCAGCCAGAATCTGCTTTACCGCTTCACCTTTATGAAAACCAGCATGTCGGAGTTCCAGTCCTCCGTCAAATTGATGGATACGCAGGGTTCCGTCTTCGGTAAATGGAGTCCAAACACGGCGTATTGTTCCTGCGAGCTCCATCTGTTGATTTTGTTTCAGGCCCCGCCAATGGAAGGCAATTGATGCAGGTTTTTTTTCACAATCCTTTTCATACCCGTGGTTCTTTAACCAGTTGTAAGCGCTTTCCAGATGTTGCTGACTCTTTGAATCAATCTCAGGTTTCACCAGGGAGCCATCTGGTAACCGTCGTTCAAACCCGTGACTGCCCCAGATTTCTGGGAAGTTTTTCAGGCCGAGCAATGGAAGAAGATCTGTAACAGCCCGGCCGCTGACAATGATTATACGGATTTTTCCCGATTGCTGGATCTTTTCCAGGATTTCTCTTATACCAGGATAGGGGAAGGCCTTGTCTCTCTCCTTACGAAAGGGGGCCAGGGTGCCGTCATAATCAAGGAACAGAACCCTTGAAGAAACATTTTGCAGCCTTTGCCAGAAGATTTTCAGGGAGCATTTTTTCCCTTCCGCCATCAGGCACTTCCCACACTGATGCGTTCAACATCTCCGCTCGTAAGACCAACCATAAGGGTCAGGTACTCGCGTAAATGCCTGGTGATGAGAAAGTTTTCACGGACAAATCTCTGTGCCCGCATCCCCATGTCTTTAAGCTTGTCCCGGCGATGCAGCAGGTAGCGGGTTCTCAGTGCGGCACCTTCCGGGGTACGGACCAGAAATCCGGTATAATGGTTTATAACCTGCAGGCGGATCCCGCCCGTATCGCCACCGATAACGGGCTTGCCTTTCCACATGCCTTCAGATACGGTCAGGCCGAATCCTTCTTTGATGGATTTCTGCAGAATTATATCAGAGGCTCTCTGCAAAGCATTGATGGTCCGGTTGGCATCCGCAGGCAGAAGGAGTACATGAATGTTCGGCGCCCCGTTGGAAGCCTGTTTTACCTCGTTGAGTATGGCTTCTCCTTCCGGATCATCACTGGCGCCGCCTCCGGCCAGGACAAGCTGCAGGGGTGTCAGTTTACTTGCCAATTTGTAAGCTTCAATGACCCCAAGCGGATCCTTGAAACGGTCATAACGGGAGACCTGGGTTATCAACGGCAGGTCGGGATCAAGGTTGAACTGTGAAAAGACATTTTTAATCTCACGTTCCGGCAGCGGACAGTTTTTATCGCTCAGCGGATCAATGCTGGGAGCAACTATATATTGCGGATGGGGCAGAGTTTGAGCGAATTCCGGCAGGGAAAAAATGCTTGCATCGTAAGGGGTCACCCACTCCCGCAGATATTTCCAGACCTGCCTATAGGGTCTGCTGACATCAATATGACAGCGCCATATCCATTTCCCTTTGCGCTCAGAGATGTAATTAAGCAGCGGTGCAGGCTGCGGATCATGGATAAAGACAAAATCTGCCTCCTTAAGTTTTTCATGAAGTTTTTCGGCATTTTCCCTGTTTGTCTGTTCATAATTCTGCAGGAGCTTATCGGAAATGGTCTGTCTCATTCCCTGCAGAGCGTTATGAAATCCTTTGGTGCACTGATAGAATTCCTGATTACCGGTAATTATCTCCCAATCCGCTTCAATTCCCAAGGCCTGTTTAAGCGGAATGAATTTGTGGAGTATCTCGGCTACACCACCACCTTCTTTTGTAGAATTGATATGCAGGACTCTCGCACCTTTGAGAGGAGCGGCCAGCTGTTCCAGTTGATGCATTACATTCGGACTGGTGACAGCCTGGTATTCTGCCACCATGTTTTGCAGGGATTGCTCGCTTGGTCTTTTCATTGTTCTACTTTGCCAAAGAACTCCTGGAAAATATTGCTGACGATAAGGCGGATCTCCTTCAGAGATGAAAAGTAGGGGTCAACTGAACAGAGCGTTTTTACCAGCTCGTCATATTCATTACTTAAACCTTTAAGCCAGGATGAGAAATCGTCCTCACGGTCATCTGTCCTGTTGCGGGCGTCAATAAAATGGTAGTAGATGCTGCCGGTGGATAAATTGATGATCTGGGGAACCAATTCTATTGGATTTTCATATCGAATACCCGTATCAAAAATCACTATCTGTGATTTCAGAAAATGAAACTGCTGGTCCGCTTTTGACCAGGGAACATACTCGAATTCATCCAGACGCTGTTCAACAACTTCGACCATTTCCTGCCGCAACCCTTCCATGTCGACGTAGTCAGTCGGAATGACCATACTGAGCTGTTCGGCCAGAAACTTATCCTGCAGCCCTCTGTAGGCCCAGGAGGCAAAATCATTGTTATATTCGGGTTCATCGAATAATGGCCGCAGGAGACGTCCCCAGAAGTGATAGTAGATGGAGCCGGCAGGCACATCTTTTAACGCGGCGGCAAACTCTTTCAGATTCTGTACTTTGATTCCGGTGGCAATTGTTATTAAGGCGCAGTCTTTAACTGCGAACGGAGATTTGCTCTGTAAATCACCGGCGTTATTCTCCATGGTAAAACACCTAAAGAAAAAAGTAATCTGTTATGAGCCCTAAAAAATATTATCACAAATTCAAATGGTTAGCAAATCAAATTGTCTGAACCGGGTGCTGTTTGCAGTTAAAACTTAAGATAGATAAATAATCCGATACCCTGATTGAATGGAATCAGGTGCGGTAAAACCATTTCTTTATTTCTGTTGCGGAAAACATCCGTACGACAGGTCTGCCATGGGGGCAATGGGTAAATGCTCTGCTTTCTTTCATGAGTTTGAGAAGTCCTTTCATTTCCAGGTGGGTTAAATTCTGTCCGGCCTTAATAGCTGCCTTACAGGCCATTGTGGAGAGTATATCATCAAGCCTGGTTGCATCCTTGCGTTTCCGCCCTTCTCCAGAATTGTAATCAGCTCCGGAGAACTGGGCCAGGATACCGGTCAAAATTTCCTCTGGGTCGAGATGGCTTATAACAGAAGGTACAGCCTTGATAATATAATTGTCGCCGCCGAATTCCTCTACCACAAGACCAAGATAGCGAATCTGTTCCATGTTTTTTTCCAGTGTTTCCGCCTTTTCCGGGGGCAATTCCAGCATTTTGGGAAAGAGAAGATTCTGGCTGACCATTTGTTTGGATTCATACTGTTTCTTAAGGTTTTCAAAAAGGATCCGTTCGTGGACGGCGTGCTGGTCGATTACCACCAGGAAATTTTCGTCCCCCCTGCGGGCTTCACAGAGCAGATACAAATCCATGATCTGGCCAATGGGTTCCAGAGACTCAGGTACCGGGTCACCGGCCGGTTCCGCCTGCCTGAAGGAGGGGGTTGGTTCGGCTGTGGCAGTACTTTCGGGATGCTGAATCTGTGATAATAAGGTTTTTTTTCTGCCTGCAGGAATGTATGCAGCTGAAGGTGCGTCAGCATCCTCGTCAAAACGGTTTCCGGGACTGTCCCAAAATGATTTGCTATCTACAGAGCCGGCCTGTTTCTCCTTTTGAATTTGAACCTGCCCGGACTCCATTGAGCCCCAATTTTCATCTCCGCCGAAGATTGACTGCTTTGACTGTTTCTGGAAATTTCCCATTGCCAGACGGACTGCAGAAACAATTCGTCTATGTATTATATTGGGTTCCCGGAAGCGGATTTCCTGTTTAGTTGGATGGACATTTACGTCAACTGCATCATAAGGGAGTGTGACAAATAGAGCTCCGGCAGCTGAACGTCCTTTCATGAGATAGCCGGAAAGTCCCTCTGATACTGCATGTGCCATCATCTTGTCCTTAACGGCCCTGTGATTTACAAACAGTCTTAATTTGGCCGATGAGGCAAATGATTGTTCAGGTGAGAGTAAAAAGCCATCGATGATGAGAGCATCATTAAAGTTCGGCAGAGTCAGGGTTTCCCGGATATTGATCAGTCCTGCTGAAATATTTCTGCTGTAAAACGTTTTGATCCTGTCTTCCAGGGTGTCCGTCTCGGCAGGGAGATCGTAAACAGTGCTGTTGTTTACTTTATAGGTGATTCCAATCCCACTGAAAGCCAGCGAGTAATTTTTTATTATTTCTTCTATGTGAAAGAGTTCTGTCCGGGCACTTTTGAGGAATTTTTTCCGTGCCGGCAGATTACCGAAAAGATCTCTTACTTCGACAACCGTGCCTTTGTTGCAGCCGGCCTCGTGGATCTTGGCAATTTTCCCATATTTAACTTCGATTTTGGTTCCCAGGGGATCGTTTTCAGTGCGTGAAGTGATAGTCATTCTAGAAACAGAGGCAATGCTCGGTATTGCTTCACCCCTGAATCCCAGACTTTGGATGGCATTCAGCCGGCTGCTGTCGTTTGCGGTTCCGCCCATTTTGCTTGTGGCATGCCGTTCCAGGCAGAGCAACGCGTCATCACCATCCATGCCTATGCCGTCATCAATTATTTTGATCAGTTTGGTGCCGCTGCCTTCAATTTCAAGCTGCACCCGACGGGCACCGGCATCGATGGAGTTTTCAAGAAGCTCCTTCACCACTGAGGCCGGGCGTTCAATGACTTCACCTGCAGCAATCTGGTTGGCAAGATGTTCAGAAAGAATTTTGATCCTTGACAAAATAATCTCCGTAAGAAGTGATGTTTTTGCTATTTGTGTTCTTGGGCGGCATGTTGTAAATAAACTCAGTTTATTATATTTCACCACAAATTTTCTTCAAAAAGTGAATCTTTCAATGGGTAAGGAAATACCTGTACGTAAAAAAAGCACGAAACCTTCTGCAAATAAGAAAAAGGCTCCTGCAGCGAAGAAGAAAAGCACACTCCGGCCCAAAA
>JAFDCR010000099.1 GCA_019312685.1 Deltaproteobacteria bacterium
AGGATATTGTTCTGACCCTTGACCTCAACCTTGCCGAACAGTTCTGCATTGACGTTGAGGCCCTGCGCCAGATCATTGTCAATACATCCCTTAATGCCATTCAGGCCATGCCGGAAGGGGGCAGCCTGACATTACGGACCAAGCTCATCTATAACCGGATTGTCATCGTGGTAAAGGATAGCGGTACAGGTATTGCCCCGGATGTCAAAAACAGGATTTTCGACCCGTTCTTTACGACCAAGGAAGTTGGTGAAGGGACAGGCCTTGGTCTTGCCGTAACCTATTCGCTGGTTCAGCAGATGGGAGGCACCATTGAAGTGGAGAGCGAACCTGGAAAGGGTACTGTATTTACCATTTCCCTACCTGCAAACCAGAAACCGGTAAAACATGCTGGCGACCATGTTTCCATGCCGGACAAGGAGTGCTGAGATGGCGAGAATACTGCTGGCGGAAGACGATGAAATAATGCGGATCACGATACAGGATCGGCTGAAGAAAAATAAGTGGCATGTTGAGGCTGTACCGAATGGCAAAGAGGCATCCGAAAGATTGAAGAAGGGGAATTACCATCTGGTTATTTCCGATATCCGCATGCCCGGATTTGACGGCTGGCAGCTGCTCAAGTTTGTCCGTCAATCCGCTCCGAATACTGATATCATTATGATGACGGCCTTTGGCAGTGTCGATGATGCTATAGAATCATTAAAAAAAGGTGCGGCTGATTACATCCTGAAACCTTTTAACATGGATGACCTGATTATCCGTGTCAGTCGTATCCTTGAGATGCAGACAATAAAAGCCCGTTGTACATCCCTGGAAGAGAGCTGCCGGGAAATGCACCCGGATATGATTGGTAAAAGCAAGGCTCTTGCGCATATCCTCGGCTTGATCAAGCAGGTGGCTCCCACCGATTCAACCGTGCTGATCCTTGGTGAATCAGGTACCGGCAAAGAGCTTGTGGCAAGCAGTATTCACCAGCAAAGCAAAAGGGCAAGTAAACCCTTTGTCCGCATAAACTGCGCTGCAATTCCCGAAGGTTTAATGGAGTCCGAGCTTTTTGGCCATGAAAAAGGGGCATTCACCGGTGCCCATGTCAAGAAACTCGGTAAGTTTGAGATGGCGGACGGTGGCAGTATGCTGCTGGATGAGATCGGGGAAATGCCGTTAGCGCTGCAGGCAAAGCTTCTGAGGGTTCTTGAGGAGAGCATGTATGAAAGGGTGGGGGGGACCGGTACGATAAAGGTTGATGTGCGCATCCTCTGCGCAACATCAAAGGACCTTGAACAGGCTGTTGATGGCGGCAGTTTCAGGAAGGACCTGTATTACCGTCTAAACGTAATACCTATTCATCTGCCCCCTCTGCGGGAACGAAAAGAGGATATTCCCGTCCTGACCGAGCATTTTCTGCATGAATTCAGTATTAACCGCGGAATGAAAATGGAGATCAGCCCGGAAGCGATGCAGTGCCTGATTGATTATAATTACCCGGGTAATGTCCGTGAACTGAAAAATATCATCGAACGGGCCTCGGTCCTTGCGCCGGAGCAGGTGATAAAACCGCATGACCTCCCTGCAGACCTGTCAGTGGCTAAAGAACATGCTGGCGAAGGGGATACTTTTTCCCTGAGCCAGACCATGGCAAAAACTGAGAAACAGCTGATCTTAAAGGTTTTGGCTCAGACAAACGGTAAAAAAGGCGAGGCTGCAGACCTGCTTGGCATCAGCCGGAAAAATCTCTGGGAAAAAATGAAACTCTACAATATTTCAGCAGGCAGTTAACTATTCATACTGGTTTCCGAGTTGGAGAACATTGAGATAGTTTTTGGTTGTATAATCTATAAGATAGCCTTAAAGGACGAGCGATGGAATACCTTGACACCCTGAATGCTCTAAGGTAAGTTTCAATCATTCATTTGGTTAGGTAAAAAGTGTGGTTGAAGGTTCTGGGTAGTTGTTTACCAGGTCCTTCTGTCTGGCGCAAAATGTCATGATGGAGGCCTTGATGAATCTTACATTTTTTCCCCTCATTATATGGTGCGATTTTTTCCTGAAGTCTGATTCTAACCAGAGGAACGCAATAAACCAGACCGTTTCCAGGCACAAAGCGACAAATTGCCATTCATTCTGCCTGTCTTTTTCTCATTTCTTTCTAGTCGGCATAAATTTTTTGAGAAGACTCCTAACGCCTTTGGTGCCTGTTTTGGGGCTATCCGAGGAGCCATTTTTTTAAGATAATAAATATATGATAGATGCCAATTAAATTTACCAGGAGGTATTATGCCTGTACTTGCCTACATAGCCAGTCCCCGCTCCGGGAAAAAAGATAAGTTGCTGAAGGAACTGAATGCGATGCAGCACTGTGAGGCATTTTCTGCCGACAATGCTGATATACTGATCCTGGTGACAGATACTCCGGATATGGAAACGGAAAAAAAACTTCAGAAACAACTTAACAAAATTGAATCACTGGAATCCCTCGGTATGACCTTTGGGTATAACGATGAACTACAATATAAGGGAGAAGGAGATGGCCATGAAGATCGATAGAAGATCATTTATCAAATCTGCAGCTGCAACCAGTGCCATAGCAACTGCATCATCCCTGTTTCCGGGAATAAGCTTTGCCAGCTGGAAACAGTTGGAAGGTGCTGCCGGGATGATCAGGTGGGAAAAAGCACCCTGCCGTTTCTGCGGTACCGGTTGCGGTGTCCTAGTGGGTGTTTACAAAGACAGGGCAGTGGCGGTAAAGGGTGATCCCGCCTGCAGCGTCAACAAGGGTCTCTGCTGTGTTAAGGGGTATCATTCGGTCCAGGCTCTCTACGGCAAAGACAGGATAACCAAGGCACAGGTCAGAAAGAATGGCAGAATGGTCGAGGTGCCCATCAAGGAGGCCCTGGATATTGTTGCGGCCAAGATGAAAGAAACCATCGATAAACACGGTAAAGACTCTGTTGCCATGTACGGTTCGGGCCAATGGACCATACCGGACGGCTATGTCGCCTCCAAGCTTTTCAAGGGATGCATCGGCACCAATAACCTTGAGGCTAATGCAAGGTTGTGCATGGCCAGTGCGGTAACAGGCTTTCTGACTTCATTTGGTCTGGACGAGCCCATGGGATGTTACGAGGATATTGATTATGCCAATGTATTCGTTACCTGGGGCAACAATATGGCGGAGATGCACCCTGTTCTTTTTTCCCGGATGCTGGCTCAGCGTAAACGCAGAAGCGATGTTACAATCATTGATTTTGCCACCCGTTCGACCAGGACCAGCCAGGCCTCTGACAAATCGATCCTGTTCAAGCCCCAGACAGACCTGGCGGTGGCCAATGCCATCTGTTATGAGATCATCCGCAATGACTGGGTAAACTGGGATTTCGTCAACAAGCATGTGTCATTTCACAAAGGTAAGACCAATATCGGTTATGGTTTGGAAGACCACTTTAAATTTACGGATCAGCCTGAAGGGATCACCTTTGAACAGTACAAGGAATTTCTGAAGGATTACACCCCTGAAAAGGTTGAGAAGATATCCGGTGTCCCGGCCCGGGATATAAGGTATCTGGCCTCCCTTTACGGCGACCCGAGCAAAAAGGTGACCTCTTTCTGGTGCATGGGCATGAACCAGCATACCAGGGGAACCTGGATTAATAATCTGGTCTACAACATTCATCTGCTGGTCGGCAAGATCTCCACTCCGGGCAACAGCCCCTTTTCACTTACCGGGCAGCCAAGTGCGTGTGGTACGGTTCGCGAAGTGGGAACTCTCACCCACAAACTTCCGCACGGTGTGGTTATGAAGAAAGAGGCCAGAGAGTTGGCCGAGAAGATCTGGGAGCTGCCTCCCGACTCCATTGATCCCAAACCTACTTATCATACGGTGGCAATGTTCCGCGCTCTTGATCGTGGAGACATCAGGTTCATGTGGATCCAGGTTACCAATCCGATGGTCACCATGCCCAAGCTGAGACGCTACCGGGATGGAGCTCTGAAGGAGGACCGTTTTATCGTTGTTTCCGATGTCTACCCCACCCCCACCACCGATGTTGCCGATGTCATCCTGCCGGCCGCCATGTGGGTGGAGCAGGAAGGCATGTTCGGCAATTCCGAACGCCGTACCCAGCATTTCGATCAGATTGTGCCCCCTCCGGGCGAGGCCATGTC
>JAFDCR010000100.1 GCA_019312685.1 Deltaproteobacteria bacterium
AGGGCCTTGAGATAGGTCCCTATTTTGTTGGCTACGTCACCGGTCCGGGTCGTACAGTCGGAACCTACGATAACCAGGTCGACCTGACCGTGCTGCATGAGATGTCCACCTGTGTTGTCGGCAATGAGAGTATGGTCGATATTTTCCTGGAAAAGTTCCCAGGCCGTCAGTTTGGTCCCCTGGTTCCAGGGTCTTGTCTCATCAACCCAGACATGCAGGGGAATGTTCTCCCTGTGGGCGGCATAAATTGGAGCCGTTGCCGAACCATAATCAACGAATGCCAGCCAACCGGCATTGCAGTGGGTAAGGATATTGACCGGTGCTCCTTTTTTCCGTCTGCTTATATCCTTGATGACCTGGAGGCCGTGTCTACCTATTCTGCGGCAGTATTCAGCATCTTCGTCAGCAATAATGCAGGCGGTTTCAAAGGATTTTATAATTTTTCTTTCAACGTCTTTAATATGCCGGATTGCTGCAAGTTGTCTTTCCACCGCCCATGAAAGGTTTTTTGCCGTGGGTCTGGTTTCCATGAGTTTCCGGGCAACTTCTTCAAGGTACCTTTCGTTATTCTCCTGTTGTGCATGCAGAGCTGCGCAATACATGCCAAAAGCAGCAGTAGCTCCAATCAGTCCTGCCCCCCTGACATGCATGTCCCGAATTGCTGCGATAAAATCATCGGGGTGAGCAAGTTTTTCTATAACAAATTTGTGCGGCAGAAAACGCTGGTCAATTATCTCAATGAGCTTTGGATTGTTTTCATTGACCCAGATGGTCCGATAGTGAGTGTTTTCAACTTTCATATTTATCGCCCTGCGATGCCTGTCTTTTGTGGAGGTTTATTAAAAGTAGGTTATCAGAATATAATACGATATGAGACCCATACCTAGAGTACCGTATGCCAACAGTCAGGGTATGCAGTCTTCCTTCATCTTTTTTGCCAGAAAGGCAAAGGTCAGTCCGGCAATGATGAAAGACAGTATTATGTAAATAATATTCTTCATATCCGGTTTTTACTTCTGTATTTCAAGGTGCTACTTTAACAGGGGTTCAAAGAACGGGGCGAATTCCTCTGCAGTTAGGGGTTTGCTGAAGAGAAAACCCTGGACATAATCACATCCCTGCTGCCGCAGTATTTCAAGCTGCTCTTCAGTTTCAACACCTTCTGCCACAACTTTCAGGTTCATGCTGTGGGCCAGCTGGATAACAGAGGCGGCTATGGCAGAATCAGTCGAATCAGAAGTTATATTGTTAACAAAGGAACGGTCAATTTTCAGGTTGTCAATGGGAAAAAGCTTCAGGTAGCTCAAGGAAGAGTAACCGGTGCCAAAATCATCTATTGAAAGGCTGACCCCCATCTCATGCAGCTGCATGAGCTTTGTGACCGTAGATTTGACATCCTGCATGATAACCGATTCGGTGATTTCAATGCTCAGATATTCGGGGCTGATGTCTATTTCCTTTAATACTGCATGGATCTTTTCCGCCAAATTTTCCTTGTTGAACTGAAGGCCTGACATATTCACCGATACCTTGACCGGAGGGTAACCCAGATTCTGCCATTTTTTATTCTGGTTACAGGCAGTCCGCAATACCCACTCCCCTATTGGTACGATGAGACCGGTTTCTTCTGCCAGAGGGATAAAGTCGCCGGGTGGAATCATTCCCTTTTCCGGGTGCTGCCAGCGGATAAGAGCCTCCATGCCGATCAGTTTGTTGTCTTTCAGGTTAATGAGGGGTTGATAAAAAACTACGAGTTCCTCGTTTTCCAGGGCCTTGCGCAAGCCGGATTCCAGAAGCAGGAATTCAACAGCTCTGGTATTCATATCAGCAGTGTAATACCGGTAGTTGTTCTTGCCCGAATCCTTGGCTCGGTAAAGGGCTATATCCGCACAGCGCAGCAGGATATCAACATCCTCGCCGTCATCAGGGTATAAGCTTATACCAATACTGCTGGTGGCATAAAGTTCATATTCCTGGATCATTATGGGCTTGGACAGTGATTGCAGAATTTTACGGGCAATCACCGCCACAAATTTAACATCATTCAGATCATCAAGAAGAACGGCAAATTCGTCTCCGCCAAGCCTTGCGACAGTGTCGCTTTTCCGGACGCAGTTCTCAAGACGTCCGGCGACCACAAGAAGCAGCTTATCTCCAATATCATGTCCCAGAGTCTCGTTTATCTTCTTGAACCTGTCGAGATCGAGAAAAAGGATGGCGACATAGGTATTATTGCGCTTTGCCTTCATCATCATGCGGGATAGACGGTCCTGAAGCAGAAGCCTGTTGGGCAGGTTGGTCAGATTATCATTGTAAACAAGGTGATACAGTCTTTCCTGGTGCTCACGCAACTGGGTTTCTGTACCGGAATCCTCCGTTATATTACGAATAACCTCCAGAATCCCGTAAAGTGTACCGTCAGCATTCCAGAGGGGGGATGCTTCAAGTTCGAAGGTGCGTTCTACGTCATCTCCAAGAACTTCCCTGTGCAGGAGTGTTACTGCTTTGCCTGTTTTTAATACTTCCTTGAGAACGCACGGGTTATCTTCGCCGGAGCATGGTAAATCAGTCTGCCTGTATGCCTGGTAGCAGGTGAGATGTTTCAGACTGGCCTGTTTGCTGGGCAGCAGTGAAAGGGCGGCTTTATTTACCATCAGTACCTCGAAAGCCGGATTGATAATTCTGGCCGGCTGCCGCAAACCATCCAGAATAGCCTGGATAAAGGCGCGTTCCTGCTGGATCACTTTTTCAATACGTTTTCGTTCTTTGATCTCGCGGTTGAGTTTGCGGTATGCTTTCTCCAGTTCAAGCCCCCGCAGTTCAAGAAATGAAGTTCCTTTCTGTAGCTCTGTTTCAAGGTTCTTTTCATACTTGGTTCTTTCGCTAATCTCCTTGGCGCGATCCAGGACATTCTGCACAGCGATATGAAGGACGTGCAGATCAAAGATAGGTTTGGTTATATAATCCCAAGCCCCTGTTTTCAGAGCAGCTATTGCATCTTTAATTGTTCCCTGGCCGGAGACGATAATAACAGGAGTG
>JAFDCR010000101.1 GCA_019312685.1 Deltaproteobacteria bacterium
ACCGATGGCAACGCATTCCGCCAATCCGGCTATCCCGGCATTACCCGGAGCACAATAAATCTTTGCGACCCGCTGACTCTGATTCAGTTTCCAGACCAAAGAATGCTCCCTGCCGCCTGAACCGATCACCAAAACTTTCATGGGATAAATCTCCTTTCAAATCTGTTTAATATGGAAATATAGGACAAATAACATCTTCAGAATACAAAAAAAATTAAAAAAGCTCCGTGAGATGAAAATGTGTTTTAACGGCAATCAGCAACAGCTTCCTGACAGCCACAATGTGGTATGGGTAATTTCCCCTATACGCTTGAGAGATTGGTATTAGCTATATCCTGTTATTTTCAAATAACCAAACTACCTTTATGGTCTAAATTTTGTCAAGATATAGTGAATGGATAATCATAAATAAATATGCAGAATATGCATTTTTTGTCTTGACATCCATTAGTTATATTTCTATCATAGTGCCGCTAAATGAATATTCATTCAGCCTTGGGCTTTATACCTCTTTCTATTATCTTTAAGCTGTTTTGTGTTGTAATCATTAATGAAAAATTCAGACAAACACGAAAAAATCATTCGGGCTGCCGTTAAAGTTTTTGCCAGAAAAGGCTTTTTCAGTGCCAGGATTTCAGATATTGCCAAAGCCGCCAAAGTAGCTGACGGCACGATCTATTTATATTTCAACAATAAATTTGATATTCTCATATCAGTATTTGATGAAGAAATCGGTAAGTTCATCGCCCAAACAAAAAAACTCGTTGAGCAGGAAGAAAATCCTCGAAAAAAAATGGAGATTTTTGCCCTTAAACATCTCTCAATGGCCAAAGATAATAAAAGTCTGGCAGAAATTATTCAGATGGAACTGCGTCAAAGCCATAAACTGATAAAAGAGTATCGCAAAACCATCTTCAGTGAATATGTTGACATAATCTCTGAGATAATCCGGCAGGGCCAGGAGAAAGGTATTTTCAGAAAAGAAGTCAAACCCGGTATAGCCAAAAGAGCTTTTTTTGGAGCACTCGATGAAATGACGAGACTCTGGGTTCTGTCACCCAAACCTCCCTATGATATCGAAGATACCGCGAAACAGATCAGCAATATGTTTCTCGTCGGTATTAATGCAGTTTAATTGCTCAACTTTTCCTTTAAATTATAACAGGAGATAACCCGGATCCCAGCCCGGGCAGAATTTTCTTTCTAGAAAACCTATCCTGTTATTACCACCAACAAGACAGATCACAGCTGTTAGTCATTTTCCGGTGAATTAATATCCATTATTTCAAATTCGCGGATTCCACCGGGTGTGACAACTTTTACTTCATCGCCTATCTCTTTACCGATAATGGCTTTCCCCAGCGGCGATTGTATGGAAATCACTCCTTTTGCCACATCGGACTCCTCAGGCCCCAAAAGCTGGTATGTAACTTCAACATCCGTATCCAGATCAAGCATGGTTACGACTGTGCCAAATACAGCCCGACTGCAATTCACTTCAGAACAGTCTATAACTTCCGCCCTGCTTAACTTGTCCTTCAATTCCAGAATTCTGCCTTCCACGAAACCCTGCCGCTCTTTGGCAGCATGATATTCTGCATTTTCACTCAAATCCCCATGTTCACGCGCCACTTCAATGGCCTTGATCACATCCGGCCGCTCCCTGCGTTCCAGATTCTCCAGTTCCTGCCTCAGCCTATTAAAACCCATTCTGGAAATGGGCATTCTATTAACCATGACTTGTTCCTTTTTTAAAAAAATTATTTACCATCTGTACATAATTGACAATGAAGTCTCATGATATTGGCATACATCGAGGTCAACATATCCGTAAGAACCGCCCAGAATATAATTCTTTGCGATCTCGATATTCAGGCCTGCTTTTAATTCATGCAGGTCATTATCATATGAATCGTATCCCAATGAGTATTCTAATGTATAATAACTGGGTATCCCTCTGGCAAGGGCATCATTCGATAAATGATGTTTTAAATATAAAGAAAATCTCGTAATCCAGTAATTCTGGGGCGACCAATAGGGGTGATCATCCAAAGCAAACCCGTCAGCTGTTACCGCACCTTGTTTCTGCCCTTCTCTGGAGTCATAAAAGTCATAATTGTAACTTATTTTTAAGAGAGTCGGTTCAGGCAGAAGAATATAAGAGGCCCATAAAGTATAATTCTTTGTCCAGTTGGAATCTGAATAATCAATATAATCATGGAAACCGCCAAGGACCACTCTAGGCAGAACATCAAATATAAATTCAATCTTGTAATCACGCCTTTTAATATTTCTTTTAAGGCTGGCCAGTGTATCCGGTATCTTATCCTGCTTAACGGAAAAGGCAGCCCAGACGGCATCGGCAAGTTCACCGGTAATAGAGCCATAAAAGAGCGGAATGGTGCCGTAACCGTTTTCCAGTTCCTCAACGCCGCCGCCTAGAGATATACTCAGGGTTGGAGAAATTTTTGCATCGTACATGAGTTTGGTCCGCAAGCCCCAGATTTCCTGTGCATCATCGGTTGATTCGTAGTCGGTTCTGGCAAGATCCATACTCCATTTTCTGTTGACAGACTGATAATACCAGCCGCCTCCTCTCATAATTTTCTGCCTGACGGCCTTATAGCCATTCCAGCCATCATCTTCCAGGATGGCGTATGTAAAAAATACCTGGGGGCGACGTTTGAGGTTGTTTCTCTGTACAGCTTCGGAAAGCCCTGGAAAATCTGCGTTCCGCAATTCAAGCTCCCTGTAAATCACCGCCTCATCACCAAGCCTGTCGAGTTTGCTGTATAACCCTCCGAGATCATAAACTAAAAAATCCACCCTGCCATACTCCTCGATCAAGTCTTCCAGCATATTTGCAGCATGATAGTAATCCCGGCGCATCACCGAACGCCGGACTGACAGTTCCCAGGAGAGTCTTTTCTGCCATTGATATAGGGCAAAGTATTGGGCGGCAATGGTATTGACGACCTGACTTTTCTCTGAAAAATCGACAGCCTGAAACGGTGACATTATGAGTTCTGAAAGATTTGATGACTTCTTGGAAAATGCCAACAATTCCCACCAGGCGTCTTTTCTTTGATCTGGTGTCACAGTTAGGGCAACTTCCGGTATTTTGCTCTTGAGAATATCTTCAACCAAAGGACTTGTTATTGACTCATAAAGTTCCACTGAGTCCTTCCAGCGGTTCATTTCCCACAGAATCCGGGCTTTTAAAAGTACAATATCAGCCCGGGCAGGATTTTCTGCCAGAATCACATCGCCAATTGCAAGAGCTTCCGGAAAATTACCGGTTCTGGCCAAAAGTTCAACCTGCCGGGATAAAAGCCATGAGTTATCCGGATAACTACTCTGCAGTTGGTCCAGTAGAGCAAGAGCTTTTAGATATGCACCGTTTGCAATCCTTGCCTCAACGATTTGACGTTGCGCCAACAGTGAGTCAGGCATCATCTTTAAGGCGGTTTCTGAAAATTCAAGATATCTTAGCAGGTTATTGTATTTCCTGTAAAGTTTTATCAGGGCCAGTTTTCTGCCGAAATCCTCTTCAGCAAAATCCTCAGCCTCGGCAGCCACATCTTCTGCCAGGGCACGTTTTCCGGCAGATTTATAAAGCTGTTCAAGTAATACGAAGGATTCAGGCTCCACTCTATCTTTATCCTGCAGCCCTCGCAAAATATTCTCAGCTTCTGAGAATTCTCCGGCAGAGATGAGATTTGCCGCCAGATGGATATTAATACGGAACCGGGCAGAACCATTGGAGAACAGATCATTATGGTTTTTAATTCCCATACCTTGGTGTATTAAAGAAGAAAGAGCTTTTCTACACATTTGGACGGCCTGATTGAAATCATTTTCGGCAGCAGCCATTTCAGCCCGCAGAATATGTTTCTTCCAGGCCAGGCCAAATTGTGCGGCAGCTGCCGGTCCCAATTTCTCCTGTTCATTATTAAATGCCTGAAGCCAGATTGCAGCCGTCGAGACATCTCCACTATTTAAGGCCAACTGAAACAGGTATTCTAAAAAAGGCAGACGGTTCTTTTCAGTTGCCAGAGCAACCCGTAAAGATTGTTCAGCCTCATAAATAAGGCCGACCTCTTTATATGACTCTGCAATACCAAGCCATGAACGGAGTCTGAGCTGTTCGGCTTCTGCATCTTTCTGCAAAGAAAGCTCATCAATGATCTTTCTATATCTTTCTCTGGCTCTGCTTAGATATCCGGATTTCATGTATGCATCTGCCAGAAGGATCTTCAAATCAAATTTTTCTCTGACTGAAGGTATATGCTGCAGATATCCGGCATGATAAACAGCGTTATCAAGAAGTCCTAGATTGGCTGCCAGGTTTATTACCCTGAGCCTGACAGTATAACGGTCCGGTTGTTTTTTAAGCAAAGCCTCATAGTATCTCAATTCGTGTTCCGGTCGTCGGAGTTTCTCCGAAAGCTCTGCCCCGGCCTCTAAACATTTAATATCCCGACAGCCGGCATCAGAAAGCTTCCCAAAAAATTCCCGGCTTTTTAACAATTCACCCTTTTGCAAATATAAAATAGCCAACTTTCTTGTTGTCGCATCATCTCCGGGTGCTAGATCATAAGTTTTATGGAGGACTGCCAGCAGCTCATCATCCCGCTTCAATTGCTCAAACAAATCGGCCATGGACTTATAGAGACCGATATTATCCATCGCGATTTCAGAGAGACATTTCACCATTGAGATTTGGCCTTCTCTTTCTCCAAGCACTATCAGATCATCAGCGAGAGCTGCTAGAACTTTCTGATTCCCTGGAGTACGCTCCAGCAGTTCTCTGTAAAACGGTATGGTATCCCGAAACCGGTTGGCTTCTTTGTAATTGAGTATGGCCTCTGCAAGTTCAGCTGATTTCTTTCCACTTTCGGTGATACTATATTGATCGGATAGGGATAATGCTGTCTTTTCGCCGGGACCGACAGCTGTTAACTTCAGCAGTCGCTGCTTCACTTCCTGATCCTCAGGCACCCGTTCCAAATATCTTTCATAAAAATGCAGAGCTTTTTCACGATCACCTGATTTTTCATACGCTTCACCCAGGCGGGTATACAATATTACATCATCAGGTTTAATGTTCACTAAAGCCTTGATATGCTGAATAGCCCTTTCAGGTTGATTGGACTTAACATAGTACTGGCTGAGGACTCTGTGCCCCTCGAGATTTTCAGGCTGGCGAGCCAAAAAGCGCTCCCAGTATATAGCGGCCTGCAGATCCAGCCCCAGGTATCCATAGGTTTTTGCCGTTTTATACAAGACATCCGGTTCTACCTCCTCACTTCTGGTCAAAATCGTAAAATGAGGCCTTGCCTTTTCATATTTTTTTTCATCATAAAAAAGAAAAGCCAGGTAGCGGCGTACACCTCTATTCGTGGGTTCCTGTCTGCTCAGTTGCTCTAAATACGGGAGGGCTTCATCTTTTCTCTCAAGTTTGGTCAATCCTTCAACTAATCCGGCCAGGGCCATCTGGTCTGTTGGGTTGCTTAAATATATTTTATGAAAAAGATCCACTGCCCGTTCATACTGCTTCATTTCCCACATAACCTTCCCCAGAGAACTGATATACAATGTGCTATCAGGCTCTGAACCGGTGAGGCGTTCAAGAGGTTCAACCGCTTCATCCCAGCGTTTAAGATACATCAGGAGTCTTGCCATCTCCCAGCGGGCCTCATCAAGGTTATTCTTCATCTTCAGCAATGCTTTATAAAAATGCAGCGCCTCATCAAAATCACCCTTCAAGGCGTTATTCCTTGCAGCATCCCAAATAATTTTCCATTGGGGCAGATCACTGCCTTCAACTTCAATATTCTGTTCCGGGAGCAGATCATGCGGGGTGACAGGCACCTCTCCTGCACGGGGAAAACCGTCATAGCCCAACAAGTAAATAATGCAGCAGGAAATGATTAGCAGATATTTTTTTTTGCCTAGGCTATTCACAGATTCTATATAAGTTTTGTTGCCAGAATATTAAATTGCAGATGATTGCAGGAATAATGGATGATTCCATTAATAATGATACGGATTCATATTTTTCTGTATAAAGAGGGCCGGATTTCTTTAGCCTTTAATAGATTCTTCCTCATCAAGAAAATTCCTGATATCAGGGACTTCCTGCTCAAGGTATTTTTTCATTTTTTTTAGCAGGTTCACCTCAATCTGTCGCACTCTTTCCCTTGAAATCCCAAAAATATCAGCAATATCCTGCAGGGTCTGCGGCTCATCGCTGAGTAAACGAGTCTGCAGGATCATCTGTTCTTTTTCATTCAGACTGTTTTGCAGATCGTCAAGAATATCCGACATGCGCTCTTTGATTTCTCTGCCGGCTACAACCTCCTCGACAGTAGGTCCGCCATGCGGAATAAAGTCCTTTTGTTCATCATCAGAATCCTCCCTGACAGGACTCTCCAGTGAAACATCCCAGTTATCCATCCTCTGGCTCATCTCAATAACTTCACTTTCCTTCACATGCAGCCGTTGAGCCAGCAGCTTGGTATCAGGCTGGAAACCCTGGGACTCTAAAAGTTTTTTTTCTTTATTCAGTCTGAAAAAGAGTTTTCTCTGGGCCTGGGTGGTGCCGATCTTCACCAATCTCCAGTTATCCATAATGAATTTCAAAATATAGGCGCGGATCCAATATGCGGCATAATAGGAAAATTTAACTTCCCGGAAGGGGTCAAATTTTTTGGCTGCCTGAACCAGACCGACATTCCCCTCCTGGATGAGATCAAGAAAATTCTGCATCCAGTATTTCTGAAAGTCCATTGCAACTTTGACTACCAGCCGCAAATTTGAGGAAACCAGCTTATATGCCGCCTCTGGATCACCTGTCTCATGGTACCGGATTGCCAATTCCTCGGTTTCGTCCCTGGAAAGCAACGGAAACTGGCTTATCTCCTGCAGATAACGCTGCAAACCGGTATATCCAACTG
>JAFDCR010000102.1 GCA_019312685.1 Deltaproteobacteria bacterium
AGATGGAGCCGGCAGTGAAAACACTTTATGACCAGATGCCCGAACCCAAGTGGGTTATCGCCATGGGAAATTGCGCTATTTCCGGCGGCCCCTTCGTATTTAAAGGTCAGTACGGAATTGTCGAGGGTGCAGATAAGTTTCTGCCTGTTGATATATACATACCCGGATGTCCTCCCAGGCCTGAGGCCCTGATTGAAGGCATTTTGGAACTTGAGGAAAAGGTCACCGGTTTCCGGAGATGGCCACGGGTGCCACGGGTGGAGGAGGCAAAGTAAAAATGCTCTTGGCTAGGATCAAAGAGGCTTTAAGCAGCCTGTACGAAGATATTCAGGAAATTCAGGAAGCACCTGAAGCGGCTGAAGCTGCAGAAGAAGTGGAAACTGCCGCCGCTGACGCTGCTCCTGCAGAAGATGCTCAACCTGAAGAAAGTCCTGCTGAGCAGAAAGAGTCAGATTCTGAGGAAGCATCTGAAGAAGCAGAAGAACCACCAGCCCCACCCGGTCCCAGAGAGACTGATTATAAGACCAAAGGGTATCATCTTGACGCCGCCCTGCCTCCGGAAAAGGTTGTAGCCGCTGCTGAGATACTTAGCCAACAAGGCTTTTTTATTGAAGCTATTACCGGAGTCGATTGGATAGACGAGCAACAGCTCGAAGTAGTCTATGATTTCAACCATTTTGATGAACTCTGCAGGGTCGTTATCCGTTCCCGGCTGGATCGCAACGAACCTGAGATCCCTACAATTTCACATATTTACCAGGGTGCCAACTGGCATGAAAGAGAGACGCATGACTTTTTCGGCATTATATTTACCGGCCATCCCAATCTCGAACCGCTACTGCTGCCGGAAGATGCTGATTTCCATCCTTTGCTGAAGGATTTCAAGGCATGAACGGATTACTGCAACAAGATTTGAACCAGGAAACCTTTACGATTAACCTGGGGCCGCAGCATCCGGCAACCCACGGTGTTCTGCGGGTCAAACTGGTCATGGATGGGGAGTATATAGTCGAGGCCGAACCTGTATTAGGCTATATACACCGGATGCATGAGAAGATGGGCGAGAATCGCACCTGGGCCAAGTTTCTGCCCAATTGCGGCAGAATGGATTATTTGTGTGCCCTGTCCTATAACCATGGATATGTTGCAGCCATTGAACGTGCCGCCGGAATTGAAGTTCCTGAACGGGCCGAGTACATACGGGTTATAACGGTTGAATTAAATCGTATTTCAAGCCATCTTCTGTGGTTCGGTGCCTTTGTGCTTGACTTGGGAGGGTTTACGCCGCTGCTCTATGCCTTTGATGATCGTGAGCAGATACTGGACCTGCTGGAGTCTGTTACCGGGTCCAGACTGACATACTGTTACTTCCGATTTGGCGGGGTATACAACGACATTGATGATTCTTTTATCACCGGTACCAGGGAATTCATTAAGAGGCTGCGCGAAAGGCTGCCCATGTATGATGCACTGGTCACCAAGAATATAATTCTCATCAAGCGGCTGAAGGACATCGGCCCCATTTCGAAGGATATGGCTCGCCGTTACGGGGCAACGGGTCCTGTTGCCAGAGGATCGGGCATTAACTTCGACGTCCGGAAGCACGAACCCTATTCGGTCTATTCCGAGTTTGACTTTGACATCCCGGTTTACGAGGAGGGGGACTCCATGGCCCGCTACATGGTGCGTATGAAAGAAATGGAGCAGTCTATGCGTATCATAGAGCAGGCATTGGATAAGCTGCCGGAGGGAGATATACAACCCAAAAAGGCAGTTAAGATGGTTAAGCCTGAAAAGGGTGACTACTATCATGCCGTTGAGGCGGCGCGCGGGTCCTTTGGCGTCCGTCTTGTCAGTAACGGCACCAACACCGCCTACCGGCTGAAGCTGCGGTCGCCGACCTACTCCAACCTGAGTCTTTTTGGCGAGGCAACCAAGGGCATGTTGCTTCCCGACGCCCTGGCGTTGATGGGAAGCCTTGACCTGGTTATACCGGAAATAGACAGATGATTTTTACTCAATTTGCCTGAGTGGAATGAGACTGCATAAGATAAACCTAAATGAAAAGGATGCAATAAGATAACAATGCCTGAACCCTTCAGAGTGATCCTTTTTATTATTTTCGTCATGGCCTTTGCCGGACTGAATGCCGCATACCTTGTCTGGTGCGAGAGGAAGGGCGCCGGTCATATTCAGCGGCGGATCGGCCCGAAGGAGGTGGGCCCGTACGGACTTCTGCAACCGATAGCCGATGGCATCAAGCTCATGACCAAGCAGCTATTTCTACCCAAAGGCGTTGATCCGATCCTGTTCATGGTGGCGCCGCTTATGGTAATGGTGCCAGCCATCATGAGTTTCTGTGTTATCCCATTCAGCGAGATATTTGTAGCCCGCGAGATCAACATCGGCCTGCTGATGATCTTTGCCTTTGCCTCGGTGAACGTCCTCGGCCTGCTGCTCGGCAGCTGGGGTTCGGCCAATAAATATGCGGTGATTGCAGGCGCGCGCTGTGTTTCCCAGAATGTCGCCTATGAAATTCCCATGTTGATAACCACCATCACCATGGTCATGGTCACCAATACCATGAATCTGAACGAGATTGTCAGACTGCAGGACGGCTGGTTCTGGCACTGGTATGTCTTTCGGCTTGATATCAGCCTGCTTATGCCGGTTGCCTTTTTGATCTTTTTTGTCTGTTCCCTGGCAGAGACAAACCGGGCGCCCTTTGACATGGCGGAGGCTGAAAGTGAACTGATTGCCGGAACTTACACGGAATATCCCGGTATGGGATTCGGCGTCTTTTTCATGGGGGAATATGCCAATATCGTTATCGGTTGCGCCCTGACAACGATTCTTTTTCTAGGTGGCTGGCAGTCGCCGATTCCCTTGGATTTCAGCGGATTCCTCGGAGTTATCTGGGGTCTGTTCTGGTTTCTTCTGAAACTGTATGCCCTTATTTTTACGGTTATCTGGATCCGCTGGACCTATCCGCGGACCCAGTTTTATGAGCTGCTCAACCTTTCCTGGAAAGTGTTGATCCCGTTTTCGCTGTTCAACCTGATACTGACAGCTCTGCAGATTAAAATTTTTCCCTGGCTGTAACTGAAAGGCTTATAGAATATGAGTGGTTATTTCAAAGAATTGATCAGCGGCACAAAAAGTCTCTTCATCGGACTGGGGATTACCGGTAAATATTTTTTCGAACCGGTGGTCACCTTGCAATATCCGCATGAGTATCTGGAGATGACCCCAAGGTACCGCGGCCACATTGAACTGATTCCCGATGAGGAAACCGGTGAGCCTAAATGTGTTGCCTGCGGCATGTGTGAGAAAGGCTGCCCTTCGGGATGTATCAGCGTCAAAGGGGAGAAGCGCAAGGGGGTCAAGGGTAAGGTCCTGACGAAGTATATCCTGAATTTTACCACCTGCAGCCTCTGCGGCCAGTGTGTCGAGAGCTGCAAGTTCGATGCGCTCAGGTTCTCATTGGACTACAATCTTGCCAGTCAGAGGAAGGAAGATTTCATATATGATCTTATCAAACGGTTAAAGGAAAAAAGTTGATGGTGCCTCTGTTTTCAGCTGAAGGATTTTCAAGTCTGATATTTATTTTTATCGTGATTGTAACAGTACTGGGTGCAGTAATCGCTACCCACTCAGTACGTTTAATCAGGGCTGTCACAGGGCTTGCCATCTGTTGCACTGGTTTAGCCGGACTTTATTATTACCTGAACAGTCCATTTGTGGCCCTGATGGAGATGTTGATCTATGTGGGAGCTGTTTGCGTCACGATTGTTTTTGCCATCATGCTGGCTGATCCCAAACCGGATGTTGAGGTGGGCAAGGGCAGCGTTTTTACAGGCCCCTTGAGCTTTGCTCTCGGTATTATCCTTTTTTGGGGACTGTCTACCCTTGCAGGCAAAACTCCTTGGGTATTTCCATCTGCAAGGGTGAATGATGGTTCCCTGGAAGCTGTCGGCAAAGCACTTTTAACAAATTTCAGCATGGTTTTTGAACTCATCTCCGTGGTGCTGTTGATAGCGATTATCGGATCTCTTGTGCTGGCGCGGCAGGGAAGGACAAGGACTGGAGGTGAATCATGAGCATTCCGGCATTTGGTGACAATCTCACCACTTACCTGGTTATTGCAGCGCTGCTTTTCGGCATTGGATTTTATGGTCTTGTCCATCGCCGTACTCTGATCGGCATGCTTATAGCAGGTGAGTTGATCCTTGCAGGCGCATCGCTCAACTTTATGGCCTTTAACAGATTCCTGGCGCCGGATCCTACAGTGGGCCAGATTTTTACATTGTTTATCATGGGTATTGCTGCGGCAGAGGCTGCAATTGCCCTCAGCATAGTAATTGCTGTATACAGAAACTTCCGCACCATC
>JAFDCR010000103.1 GCA_019312685.1 Deltaproteobacteria bacterium
GATGGTGACATTATTGACAATTTCCACTCCGCAGTTTACCAGGGCATCAAATTCAGCATTTATTATATCACGGGGCAAACGGTATGCTGGAATACCGACGGTCAGCATACCGCCGAAAGCCGGCAGACTTTCGAAGATAGTACAGTGGTAACCTGCATGCGCAAGCTCGAAAGCACAGGTCATGCCGGCCGGTCCGGAACCGATGATGGCAACCTTTTTTCCCTTCGGCATGGCACATGGCTTGAGCATGTTTTTGTTGTTCGTCACCATCCAGTCAACTAGAAACCGTTCCAGCATGCCAATGGCTACAGGATCGCCCTTCTTGCCCCGGATGCAGGAACCTTCGCACTGGAATTCGTGTGGGCAGACACGGGAGCAGACAGCAGGGATTGAATTTGTCTCCCTGTCCTTCCAATAGGCTTCCTCGAATTTTTCCTCCCGCAGAAGCTTGATAAAGCTTGGGATGTCGTTATGTATGGGGCAGCCGTCTCGGCATTTCGGTTTTTTGCACTGCAGGCAGCGATTCGCTTCCTTAATCGCAGTTGCAATGTCAAAGCCGAAGACCACCTCGTTAAAGTTGGTGATCCTTTCTTCAGGTTTTAGTTCTTTTGGTTGTTGCCGCGGGATGGCTAATCGTTCTTTTGGCTTCATTAGTTTCTCCTCTTGTTTCCCCCTATTGGTACAATAATTGAAAAAGGCCGCCCCTGAGGACGGCCTTTATTTATAACATCTGAACTTGCCAATGCAAGTCTATTTTAACATTACTGACGCTTGGAAACTTTCAGCCTGGCCAGTGCTCTCTGTAAAGCGGCTTCGGCACGGGCTCTGTCAACTTTTTCCTGGCGCTCCCTGGCCTGCAGGAGTCTTTTTTCAGCCCTCTCCTTGGCCTGAAGTGCACGGTCAACATCTATCTCATGGCCGAGTTCAGCAGATTCCACAAGAAAGGTTATCTTATTGTTTGAAACCTCGCAAAAACCACCACTGACCATTAATTCGTTTTCAGTGCCGTCTTTTTTATATATAAGACTACCAATTTTAATCGTACTCAAAAACGGGGCATGATTGGCAAGGACACCGAATTCACCGGCAATACCCGGCGCTGTAACTATATCAACATCTTCGCTGATAACCGCCCCTTTGGGTGTAACAACTTCGAGCTTAATTTTTTCAGCCATGTTTTTTACCTTTTATGCTTAAGCCGATGCCTTTGCGGCCTTTTCAACGGCCTCTTCTATTGAGCCGACCATATAGAAGGCGCTTTCCGGCAACTCATCATGCTTGCCATCAAGGATTTCCTTGAAGCCGCGGACAGTATCTTCAACCTTCACATATGCGCCGGGCTTACCAGTGAAGACCTCTGCAACGGTAAAGGGCTGTGACAGGAATCGCTGGATCTTACGGGCCCGGGTAACCGTAACCTGGTCTTCCTCTGAAAGCTCATCCATACCGAGGATGGCGATAATATCCTGCAGCTCTTTGTATTTCTGCAGGGTCTGCTGAACACCGCGGGATACCAGGTAATGTTCTTCACCGAGGACGTTGGGGTCAAGGATTCTTGAGGTGGAGTCAAGCGGATCCACAGCCGGATAAATTCCCAGCTCAACAAGTGAACGGGAAAGAACAACGGTACCGTCGAGGTGGGCAAAGGTTGTTGCTGGCGCCGGGTCAGTCAGGTCGTCCGCCGGAACGTAAACACACTGGACAGCGGTAATGGAGCCTTTGGTAGTTGAGGTGATGCGCTCCTGCAGTTCACCAAGGTCCGTACCAAGAGTCGGCTGGTAACCAACTGCAGAGGGGATACGTCCGAGAAGGGCGGAAACCTCGGAGCCTGCCTGGGTGAAACGGAAAATGTTATCAACGAAGAAAAGCACGTCCTGGCCCTCTTCATCACGGAAATATTCGGCCGCACTCAGGCCGGTCAAACCGACACGGGCACGCGCTCCGGGAGGTTCCGTCATCTGGCCGTACACCAGAGCGGCTTTTGGCAGAACGCCTGATTCCTTCATTTCATGATACAGGTCGTTTCCTTCCCGGGTACGCTCGCCGACACCGCAGAACACCGAGATGCCGCCGTGATGCATGGCAATGTTGTTGACCATTTCCATCATGACAACGGTCTTGCCGCAGCCAGCCCCGCCGAAGAGGCCCATTTTTCCGCCGCGGGGGAAGGGAACGAGAAGGTCGATAACCTTAATCCCTGTTTCCAGAACGTTTACTTCGGTATCCTGTTCCGTAAAAGCAGGAGCCGCTTTGTGGATCGGCCTCTTCTTCTCTGACTCGATCGGTCCAAGACCGTCAACCGGGCGGCCGACAACGTTCATGATTCTGCCCAAAGCATTTTCGCCACAGGGGATAAGAATGGGCTGATCGGAGTCTACTGCATCCATACCGCGCACCAGACCGTCGGTCTGGTCCATGGCGACACAGCGGACAACATTATTGCCGAGATGTTGTGCAACTTCGATAATCAGGTTGCCTTCTTCATCGTTTATTGCCGGGTTGCTGACCGCAAGGGCGTTCATGATGGAAGGAAGTTTGCCGGGAGCAAACTCGACATCCACAACCGGGCCGATTACCTGTACAACTTTTCCAATTTTTTGTTCTGCGCTCATCTGAAATAAGCCTCCTCAGAGTGTATTAGTTGCCAAGAAATTTCTTCTCGGTTTAATTCATATTATTTCAGGGCCTCTGCCCCGCCGACAATATCCATAAGCTCGGCTGTAATGCCCGCTTGTCTTGCTTTATTATAAAGAAGGGTCAGTTCGGATATCATGTCCTTACAGGCCCGGGTGGCATTATCCATGGCGGTCATTCTGGCCGCGTGCTCACTGGCACCTGTTTCAAGCATGGCATGATAAATCATGACATTCATGTACAGCGGCAGAAGCACATCCATGATCTCTGTCGGGCTCGGCTCATAGATATAATCTCCTGCAACACCGGCCTGGGCAGCATCCTCTAATTCGCTTACTTCAGGCTGCACAGGCAGAAGCACTTCCGTTTCCGGTTTCTGCACCGCAACGTTCATGAATTTGCCGTAAATCAGATGGACTTTGTCAGCCTCGCCGGCCAGGAAATTGGACGCAACATCCTGGGCAATCGCCCGGGCATTAAACATCTGGAAATTTCCCATGATATCAGTATATCCATTCCTGACCTTTCCTGTTTTTCTGAAGTAGGCATTCCCTTTTTTGCCGACGCAGACCAGAGTGACTTTTTTCCCTTCAGACTCATATTGGGAGATAAGTTTTTCCGTTGCCTTGAAAATGTTTGAGTTGAAGCTGCCGCATAATCCACGGTCAGACGTTACAATTACGATCTCGACTGTCTGGACATCGCGGACTTCCATGAGCGGGAACTGGCCACTTTCCATGTTGGCTGAAAGACTGACCATTGCCTGATTGAATTTCTCCGTATAGGGACGGAAATCTTCCATCTTCTGCTGAGCCCCGCGCAGCTTGGCGGCTGCAACCATATTCATGGCGCTGGTAATCTGTGAAGTTTTCTTCACACCACCGATTTTTAATTGTACATCCTTCAGACTTGCCATTGTTCTGTGCCTTACTGGTTATTTATTGAGGCCTCTAGCGCCCATAAATGATTCGTTGAATGCGGTCAGTGTGCTTTTCATCAACTCTTCGAGTTCGCTGTCAATTTCCTGTTTTTCTTTCAATCCATCGAATACTGCGGGCGCGTTTTGTTCAATATGGGCATAGAGTTCCTTTTCATAATCAGCCAGCATGTTTACCGGAATCGGATCAAGGAAACCCCTTGCACCTGCATAAAGGATGGAAACCTGTTTCTCCATGGGCAGGGGCTGGTACTGCGGCTGTTTGAGAACCTCAACCAACCTTTCACCGCGGTTCAGCTGCTGCTGGGTCGCCTTGTCAAGGTCGGAACCGAACTGGGCAAAGGCAGCCAGCTCACGATACTGGGCAAGATCCAACCGCAGGGAACCGGCAACCTGCTTCATGGCTTTTACCTGGGCTGCACCGCCGACCCTGGAAACCGACAGGCCAACGTTAATGGCCGGGCGGACGCCGGCAAAGAACAGGTTCGGTTCGAGATAGACCTGGCCGTCGGTAATGGAGATAACGTTTGTCGGAATAAACGCGGAAACGTCACCAGCCTGGGTCTCAATGATAGGCAGGGCCGTCAAGGAACCGGCGCCAAGTTCATCGCTAACCTTTGAGGCACGCTCAAGCAAACGGGAGTGATTGAAGAAAATGTCGCCAGGGAACGCTTCACGTCCTGGAGGACGGCGCAACAGCAGGGAAAGTTCACGATACGAGACAGCCTGCTTGGAAAGATCATCATAAATGATCAGGGCATGCTGGCCGTTGTCGCGGAAATACTCTCCCATTGCACAGCCGGCAAAAGCGGAAACATACTGCATCGGTGCCGGGTCAGAAGCACAGGCGGCAACAACTGTAGTATAATCCATTGCTCCGTTTTTACGCAACGCTTCAACAACAAGGGCAA
>JAFDCR010000104.1 GCA_019312685.1 Deltaproteobacteria bacterium
AAACGGGATAGTCCTGCGGCAGCAGTTCAGCCGTATGCTCTGTTATGTCCATCATCAACTCTTTGGGCTCTCCGACACTGAGGCCGCCCAGGGCATAACCGTCAAAACCTATCTCAATGAGCTGTTCAACAGCAAGGGAGCGAAGGTGGGGATACATGCCTCCCTGGACGATTCCGAAAAGCAGCTGGCCCGTTTCCTGCTGGGCTGCGCGTGACCGTTTGGCCCACCTGGAAGTGAGTTTGGTTGCTCCGAGGGTTTCGGTTTCATTTGCCGGATAGGGAATGCAGGTGTCAAGGCACATCATGATGTCAGAACCGAGTGCTTCCTGGACAGCAACCGCATCTTCAGGGCTCAGAAAGAGGGAGGAACCGTCAAGATGCGACTTGAATGCCGCCCCTTCCTCGGTGATCTTGGCAAGCTCCCTCAGGCTGAATATCTGGAAACCGCCGCTGTCGGTAAGTATGGGATATTTCCAATTCATGAATTTATGCAGCCCCCCCAACTCGTGAATCAGTTCATGGCCCGGCCGCAGAAAGAGATGGTAGGTGTTGGCCAGAATTATTTCGGCTCCCAGCTCGACAAGATTTTCAGGGGTGACGGCTTTTACCGTTGCCTGGGTGCCTACCGGCATGAAGATCGGAGTCCGGAAAGTGCCGTGCAGGGTTTTCACCTCACCGCAGCGGGCAGCACATTCACCGGAACGGAGATGCTGTTTGAATGGAGAAGGCCTGTTTTGTCTGCTGTTCATTTTTTTAATTGACGCAGGTTTACGCTTCATCCCAGAAAGCCAGCAGTCTGCTGATACCTTGAAAAGCAAGGTCTGATAAGCGGTCGAGATCTTCCCGGCTGAAAGGATTGCCTTCAGCAGTACATTGCACCTCAACCAGCCTGCCGTCACCGCACATGACGAAGTTGGCGTCAACATCTGCCTGGGAATCCTCGTCGTAATCAAGGTCCAGGAGTTCCCGGCCCTCAACTATGCCGGCACTGACAGCTGCCAGGGGATTTATATCCGGCATGGTTTCAAGTCTGCCTGCTGCATGCAGCACATTAATAACATCTCTTACCATAAGGGCGGCGCCGGTAATGGCTGCGGTGCGGGTGCCGCCGTCAGCCCGGATAACGTCACAGTCAACCCGGATGGTTCTTGAGCCGAGTGCTTCGAGATCAACCATCATACGCAGGGAACGACCGATGAGACGCTGTACCTCATAGGTCCTGCCTGAACGGCCGCGGGCAGCTTCTCGTTGACTGCGGGTATGGGTTGACCACGGAAGCATGCCGTATTCAGCGGTTATCCAACCCTGCTCGGTTCCTTCAAGAAAGCGGGGTACAGATTCTTCGACAGAGGCGGCACAGACAACATGGGTGTTGCCCATTTTGATCAGGAGGGAGCCGTCTGCATGGGGCAGGAATCCTTTTTCAATGGAAACCGGGCGTATTTCGTTATCCAAACGATTATTTTTTCTCATAAATGGCACCAGATGTGATTCATTCCAAGAAAATGATTTTTCTGCGCAACCAATATAGTTGTTACGGAAAATTTTGCCATAAAGAATAATACTCCTTATATATAGGCTAGTTTTACATATTTATAAGTTTATATAGCTTTAAAAGAAATTATGTTTTCTCCTCTTCTTTACTTGCCTTGTCAATCATCAGCATTATTGTATGCTGACAAAAGAAGAAGCAACTTTAAATTCACATTAAACACCATCTTGATGTATATACTACACCTGTTTAGCTTTGCCCCCACATAGTCAGCAGTTTTGTATTCTGACAACGAAATGAACAATTATATATAAGACTTTTTTGAATGTGCACAATTCTTCAATTATAATTGTACATGGCTATAAAATTTTTAGGTTTTGATAGCCTGGACTCCCGCCTGCGCGGGAGTGAGGGTGCTGTATGGTTCGTCATCCCCGCGGAGGCGGGAGGTAAGCGACCAAAGGGAGACTCCGAGCCAGTTTTTGTTCAGCAGCAATCTTCAAAAATACTCAAAAACCTGAAAATCATTAAGAACCACATAATTGTAAATATATTGATTCCAGATAAGGAGAAATTCCATGACTTTTGACGATGTAGTAAAGTTTCACGGGCATGCCTGCCCCGGCCTTGCCCTGGGATTCAGGGTATCCAAGCTGGCCTTGAAGGAATTCGGCCTGCGGGCCATGGATGAGGAGCTTGTGGCGATTGTGGAGAATGATTCCTGTGCGGTTGATGCGATCCAGGTTGTCTGCGGCTGCACCTTCGGCAAGGGAAACTTTATATTCAGGGATTTTGGCAAACAGGTCTACACCTTTTTTAAAAGACCACAGCCGGAAGCTCTTCGCATAGCAGTAAAATGGCAGCCTGCCCCGGATGACCCGGAAACCGAAGCAATGTGGAAGCGTTACAGCGAAGGTGACAGGTCGCCGGAAGTAACGTTAGTCGTTCAGGACCGAAAGGCCAAGAAGATGAAGACCATCCTTGCAGCGGACGACAGCGAGCTGTTTGAGGTAAAACGGGTTGAGATTGAAATACCTGAACCTGCCAGGATCTATAAGAGTTTAACCTGCAGCAGCTGCGGAGAAAAGGTCATAGAGCCGAGAGCAAGGAATGTCAATGGGCAGCTGCTTTGCATTCCATGCAGCAGTCAATAATTTTAAA
>JAFDCR010000105.1 GCA_019312685.1 Deltaproteobacteria bacterium
AACTGTTTGAGGGTGAAGCCCCGAGTTTTCGTAATAGAGTGGAGCAATCCGTAGAATTTAAGAAATCCGTTAACCAGCGAAAAAAAATACTTCCTTCACCTGCAAATTGTATAGATGCACATAAATTTATAACTCTGCGGCCCTTGATAAATTCAGGTGTTTTGATTTCTGGAATCAAAAAACGGAAGCGCTGAAAAAAACTCATCCTGCTCTGAAGATCGTTTTCCTTGCGGAAATATTGGCTAAGGGGGTAAAAACAGAAAGTAATGAATAAGACGTTAAAAATTTATGGCTGTTGACGGAAAAAACATAATGGTCAGCACTGAAACGGAAAACCAGGATATCCTCCATGACGAGGTAATTACCGACAGGAGTTTTATCGAGTTCAACCTCGCCAGGCATTTCAAGCTCAATGACGATGATGTCGAGGATATTATTGACATCATTTATTCTCCCTGCCTGACCGGATCGAAAGCTGATATTGCGTTTGCAAGGAAAATCAAGTCCGAACACCTTGCCCTTACCTTTCATGTCTTCATGAGATGGGACAAGAGAAATATACTGGAGAACAAAACAGGGCTCTCATTAAGCGAAGCAAAAAAATCCGCTCTTGCCCTGTCAAAGGCGATCACCAGCGCTGAATGGTGGATTGACAATATGAAGAACATTAATTTTCCAAAGGTTCTGGGCGGTAAAGAAAAGATCAGGGGTTTTTCTCCGGATGGCGAATTGGACAGCGTGCTGAAGGGGTGCTTTATTGACGACAACACAGGTTGAAAAACTCCCGGGATCTGGAAAATAAATCAGTCCCATTTTTACAAAATAAGAACAATTCCCAAAAACTTTCCGTGTCGTCTTGATCAGCGGGGCCTCCAGTACTTACTGTTTATTGTATTAAGAAAAACACAATGACAACCCTCACTGGAGGATAAAACAATGAAAGCTCTAAGCCCTACAATTAAACGCCGCCTGGATATCCAGGGTTTTACCGAGGTGAACCGCGTGGTCCTGGAGGAGACGGCTCCCTGGCTGCGGTTTGCCTATGGATTCTGTGCAGTTCTTACGTCTGTCGGCGTTGCCCTGGCCTCACCGGCCATCCTGCTTGGCCTGACATTTTTTTCCGCCTGGGGCGCAGCCTCTGCCGTTCACCCGTTTGACCATATCTATAACTACGGCATCCGCCGCTTTACCGGCACCGGACCTCTGCCGAAACGGGGTGGCCCCGGACGCTTTGCCTGCGGCCTGGGTACTGTCTGGCTCCTGGTAACCGCCTGGGCCTTTTATGGAGGCTTCATGCTCACCGGCTACATCCTTGGAGCTCTCCTGGTCCTGGTTGCCGGGCTGGTCAGCACGACCCATTTCTGCATCCCGTCGCTGATCTACAGGGCGATCTTCGGCATGCCGCCTAAGACAGGCGAGGACAAGAGCATGATGTGCAAAACCGGGATACTGTGCCACAGGTAAAAACACCAGGGGCAGATTTTCATCCGGGAATATTCCCCGGGTGAAGACCTGCCCCCAGATATGCTTCAAGGAGTTCACGCATGGACAGAACGGTCGCCAATTATCTCCTGCAGGCCATGATCGACTTCTTCGAGGCGGGTAACAAGCAGACGGATAGTGTTGCAAAGGCCATCATCGAAAGCGATTTCGATTATCTGGACCGGTGGAAGATTGAAATTAAGCGGTTAAAGGATGAAGGTGAATGGTCCGGACTGCGGGCCCCGGAGGCCGACATTGTCATCGCCGCCCTGCGCGCAATCCAAGAGCTGATTGAAGAAAAGTCCTAAGTTTATAGCGGCATTATTAATTACAATACTTAATTTGGACCTTGTGCCATTTTTATCCAATCAGAATTCAGTCCTACATGAATATAGGCATCATGAACCTGATGGCAAAAAAGTATAAATGTCAGGACTGACCCGGTATACCTATCCCGTTTTGGCCCTGAGCGTCACCCTGAGTATCTCGCCTGGCCGCAGAAGACGCATTCGTGGTCCCCAGGTACCCGTACCGCGGCAGACAATAGCCGTCATCTTGTCCACTTCATACCGTCCTTCAAGTAATGGATAGTAAAGTTTAACAAGGTAATCAAAGGGCCATATCTGGCCGCCATGGGTATGGCCGCAGAGCATGAGTTCAACACCGGCCCGGGTAGCCTGCTCATACTGCAAGGGAGCGTGCTTCAACAGAATTGTAGCTGCCGGAGGTTTGTTCGTAAGAATCTTTGCGATGATATCCGTTTTGGGTGCGGGGAGACGGCTTCTGGTAAAATGATCCACCCCTGCCAGGACAAGACCGGGCCCGATTTCGACCCATCTGTTCTGCAGCAGTTCGATGCCGGCATCCCAGAGCAGAGACGCAGTCTTATTAGGCCGGTGATATTCATGATTTCCGTTAACTGCCCAGACGCCAAGGGGAGCGCTAAGACGCCGCATAGCGGGCAGCATTTCATGAAGCGGCCGGCCGCCATGTCCCTCAAAAAGATCCCCGAGCAGGAC
>JAFDCR010000106.1 GCA_019312685.1 Deltaproteobacteria bacterium
AACTGTTTGAGGGTGAAGCCCCGAGTTTTCGTAATAGAGTGGAGCAATCCGTAGAATTTAAGAAATCCGTTAACCAGCGAAAAAAAATACTTCCTTCACCTGCAAATTGTATAGATGCACAAATGAAAATAAACAAATCAGGGTTAAGTTAATATCAGGAGGATACCATGCAAAGCACTTTTGAAAAACCCGGATATAAGAATACCGAAGAGGCCCTGGAAATCATGCTCGAATCCTGCAGAAAGTACGGGATCAACCAAGTGGTGGTAGCCTCTACCGGGGGCGGAACGGGCCTGGCTGCTGCAAAGCTGCTGCAGGATAGCGGCATCAGGCTTGTAGTTGTTACCCATAATTACGGCTTCAAGGAACCGGGAACCCATGAAATGCCCCAGGAAACCAGGGCTGAAATCGAGTCGTTCGGCGCCAGGGTCCATACTGCTACCATGGCCCTGCGTAATATAGGCACGGCAATCAGGTCCAGGCAGGAATACTCGCAGCAGGATCTCGTCGCCAATACCCTGAGGATTTTCGGGCAGGGAATGAATGTGTGCGTGGAGATTGTCATGATGGCTGCCGATGGCGGCCTGATCACCCCGGATGATGTCATAGCCGTGGCCGGTACGGCCCGGGGAGCTGATACCGTAGCCTTAATCGCACCGCAATCCTCCAATAAGCTCTTTGACCTGAAGGTAAAGGAAATACTGGTCAAGCCGTTCTCCTGGTGAGAAAACTGAGACATTAAAAAATAGGTTCATTCGTGAAAAAGGTGAAAGTGGCAATTTAATGAGAGAAAACTCAATATAGAGTGGAATCATTCCCGCGCAGGCGGGAATCCAGTCTTTTAAAAACATCTACTCACTACCATTTTGGCACCTCAACTTAAATACGAAAGAATGAAAAAATTACTGAAAACTGACTATGTATCTGCCTACTAAGGCTGCGGAAAATTTTATCGGACCGGATGATGTAATTCTTACTGTGGAGAAGTACGGCAGGGGCGTCATACATGATACCTACCTGGTAAAACTTCGGGGCCTGGCAGACAGTTTTATTCTGCAGCGTATGAATACATACGTATTCAAGCAGCCTGAGCGGATCATGCATAACCTGCGGGTGGTTGGTGAGCATATACGCAATCTGGAGAAACCGGCTGAATCAAACGCTGGTTCCAGATGGGAAATGCTGCATATAATCCCGACCGGGGAGCAGAGGGATTATTTTATTGATCCTGAGGGCGGCTTCTGGCGGGCGCTCAGCTTTATCAGCGGGGCATATCCCCTGGAAGAAGTCGCCGGTCTCGATAATGCCAGGGAGATCGGCCGGGCCCTGGGAAAATTCCATCACCTTACCTGCAATATTGATCCCAAACTGTTGCACGATACATTGCCCGGTTTCCACAATATAGAGTTTTATCTCAAACGCTATGACCTGGTTTTATCAAATTATGCTTCCAAGGAACCGGTTAATGCAGATCTTTATTGCCGGGAGTTTATTGCAGGGCGGCGGCAATGGGCACCTGTGCTTGAAAATGGCCGAAAGCACGGTAAGCTGCAGATGCGGGTTATCCACGGGGATCCCAAGATCAACAACATCATGCTTGATGAGCAGACCGGCAGGGCAGTGAGCATTATTGATCTTGATACGATGAAACCTGGCTTGCTGCTTTATGATATCGGCGACTGTCTGCGGTCATGCTGCAACGTCATTGGGGAGGATGCTGAAAATCCTGCCGGGGATTTGTTTGACCTGGAACGTTGTTCCTCGGTCCTATCCGGCTATATGACTGAAGCCCGCAAATGTTTAACCGGCCGGGACTTTGCATTATTTTATGATGCAATCAGACTGCTCCCCTTTGAACTCGGACTCAGGTTCTACACCGACTATCTGGAGGACAATATCTATTTCAAGACTGACTATCCGGTTCAGAACCTTAACCGTGCCGTAGTGCAGTTCAGGCTGGTTGAGAGTATTGAACAGCAGGAGGACAGAATCAAGTCGCTTATTGAGAAATACTGTTTGATGTAACAGAAATTTAATAAACGAATATAGATATAAAGACTTAAAGTAAGGTTAGGAATCAATTTTGTCCCTTTAGAAGAAATTAAAGCCTTTTGCAGGAGTATAAAATATGTGGAGTTCCAAGGATATTTATTATATTTCAGACAGCAGCGGAATCCTGGTGACAAACCTTGGCCAGGCCCTTATCTGTCAGTTTCCGGAGATAAATTTCAATGAAGAGAAATTTCCCTTTATCCGGACTGTTGCAGAGGCGAAAAAGACAATGAAGTATATCCAGCAGAGATCAGGAGGCCGCAGGCCGATAATCTTCAGCACTATCCTTGACCCAAAGGTTCGGGCTGTCTTTGATTCTCCTGAAGTGGAATATTTCGAGGCTTATGGAACATTTCTGGAAAGGCTGGAAACCTGTCTGGAAACACAGGCTGTCCGCGAACCCGGTTTTGCCAGGCATTCCACTGATGTGACCATGAATAAAAGGGTGGAGGCCATTCATTACTGTCTTGCCCATGATGACGGCATCAAGGTGGGCGAGTATGACGAGGCTGATATTATACTGTTGGGAGTTTCCAGGGCAGGAAAAACTCCGGTCTCAGTTTTCCTTGCTACCCAGATGGGTTTGAAATCAGCCAACTTTCCGCTGACATCGGAGTATCTGAACAGCTACAGGCTGCCTGAACTGATCCGGCAGAACCTGAGCCGGGTGGTCGCCCTGACAACTTCCCCCGAGCATTTACGCAGCGCCAGGGAAAAACGCTATCCCGGAAGCAGATATGCTAAACTTTCTACCTGTGTAGAAGAACTGAAACTGGCGGAGCAGATCTATCTGAAGGCCCGTATCCCAATTGTCTCATCGGCAGGCAAGTCCATAGAGGAAACTGCAACCCAGGTCATACAGGAATTGGGAATCCCGAAAAAGTTCATTCTTTAATGAAAGCAGGCTGAAGGATTAATCTCCATCATCCCGGCCTTTGGCTTCGAGGCTTTTAT
>JAFDCR010000107.1 GCA_019312685.1 Deltaproteobacteria bacterium
CCCTCCTGGCCTGCCCGTTGAACAAGAACGTGTTTGAATTTGCTGACGATGACTTTGTGGAAAGCGTAACGCTTGCTGATCCGGAAACTTACTATACAGATATTGTCATGCAGGCAGACATGAATCTTGTTTTTTAAGCCTTTTATTAAGAGAAGAGGGATTGGCGTCCTTTTTATGATTATCCCGAGAGCATAAAACCGTACTTATCCTAATAAATCTCCCTACTGTTTGCAGATGGGAAATTCATTTCCAAATAACATCCGGCAGTATTGACGCTACGGCTTTGCATTGATATATTCAATCAAATAAATAGATAATGCCGATTATTATCGATTTTCCTTACAATGGCGCATTGCATTTGACAGCATTTTCACTATTACCGGCAAACCAAAAGAGTGAGAAAATCATGGACATCCATCACCTGAAGATTTTTGCCTCGGTCTATAAAAACAAAAGTTTCACCAGGGCTTCAGAAGAACTGCATATCAGTCAGCCCACCATCAGCGAACACATTAAAAATCTGGAGAGTTCTCTTAACTGCAGACTCTTCGACAGAATGGGCCGCTCAATCATGCCGACGGTTGTGGCTGATGTCCTCTATCCGAAAGCCCTGCAGTTCCTTGACGACCTGGAACAGATCCAGGATGAAATCAGTGCAGCAGGCACCGGGATCAAAGGAAAACTGATTATCGGGGCAAGTACTATTCCAGGGGCCTATATACTGCCGCGTGTAGCCTCCTCGTTTAAAAAACAGTATCCCGATATTGCCTTTGAGATAATTATCGAAGATTCCGCCAAGGTTACAGCCATGGTCCAGCAGCATGAGATCCTCTGCGGTATTGTCGGCGCCAGATTGACATCTGACAAATTGATTTATGCGCCATTGCTTGAAGATGAACTTGTCCTGGTCTCGACAAAAAAAATCATGAACCAGAAAACAATCACCCTGCAGAAACTTGCAAGCATTCCCTTTCTGCAAAGGGAAAAAGGCTCTGGAACGCGCCAGACCTTTGAGAATTTTCTGGAGAGAAACAATATTACGAGTACGGTATTCAATATTGTAGCCACCCTTGGTTCGACAAGCAGTGTGAAACAGGCCGTTAAGGCAGGTCTTGGTGTCTCGGTGCTCTCACGTATTGCCGTGCAGGAGGAACTTGACAGCGGCCTGCTGCAGGAGATCAAGGTCAAAAATCTGAAAATGAAAAGAAAATTCTACCTTGTCCGGCAGAAAAAAAGGACGCTGCCGCCTCAGTACCTTGCCTTTTCCAAACACCTGAAAAAAGCTATCGCCTGACATGAAACACCTGGAAGTCTCCATAGGTTACTGGGTCATTAAGTACCGCTGGTGGCTGATTGCCGCAACTCTGCTTATCAGCGCTGCAGCGGCTGGCGGCATGCGCTATCTGACCTTTGACAATGACCTGCGCGCCTTCTTCTCTGAGGAGAACCCGCAGCTGCAGGCCCTTGAAGCATTGGAAAATACCTACAATAAAATTGACAATGTATACTTCACCATCGCCCCCAAGGACGGTAATGTCTTCACCCGGGAAACCCTTGCGGCAATTGAGGAACTTACGGAAAGCGCCTGGCAGATCCCCTACTCCAGCAGGGTTGATTCCATAACCAATTTCCAGCATACCCGCTCCGAGGATGATGAACTCATTGTCGAAGACCTTGTGACAGACGCCCTCAACTTAAGCGACGAAGCCCTTCAGAGGATCAGGGAAACAGCCCTGTCAGAACCCAGGCTCGTGAACCAGCAGATTTCTCCGAGCGGCCACGTAACAGGCCTGAACGTCAACATCCTGCCCCCGGGCAATTCCAAGGATGCAGTACCTGAGATCGCTGCCTATGTCAGGAAAATGGTGGATGATTTCCAGCGAAAACATCCCCGGATTGACATTTACCTTGCCGGTGCCATCATGTTCGATAATGCATTCAGTGAAGCCACCCGGGACGACATGAAAACCCTTATTCCTGTAATGTTTGCCGTTCTCGTCACAGTTATCGGCCTGGCCCTCCGCTCCTATACAGGTACTGTTGCCACCCTGATTATCATATTACTCTCCATGGTTACCGGTATGGGGCTGGCCGGTTGGCTGGGTATTGCCCTGACCCCTGCTTCAGGTATTGCCCCGACCATTATTCTCACCCTGGCTGTAGCGGATTCGGTTCATATCATGGCGACCGTCTACCAACAGATGAGTCTGGGCAGGCCAAAACAGGATGCCGTTGCCGAGTCTCTGCGGCTTAATCTGCAGCCGGTTTTTCTGACCAGTATCACCACCGCCATAGGCTTTCTTACTATGAATTTCTCAGATGCCCCGCCCTTCAGGGACCTTGGCAATATTGTGGCAATGGGTGTTGTTGCGGCCTTTTTCTACTCCATTTTCTTTTTACCCTCCATGCTGGTCATACTTCCGATCAAGGTCAGGAAGATAACCGCTACCGGGGGGAAATTCTGTCATGCCTGCGACCGGCTGGCCGATTTTGTCATCAGGCGCCGGCAGCCGATTTTCTGGATTATGGCCGTTCTCGTTGTCACCCTGGTAAGCGGTATGGCCAAACTGGAACTCAATGATAATTTTCTGAAATATTTCAGCAAAAAATACGACATCCGCAGGGCCACCGACTTCATGCAGGAAAACCTGCGGGGCTGGGATATCATTGAATACTCCCTTGATTCCGGGGAACCGGGCGGCATCCACGAGCCGGCATTTCTTAACAAGGTAGAGGAATTTGCCCTGTGGTACAGCAAACAGCCAAAGGTGACCTTTGTCAGCACCCTTACCGACACCATCAAGACACTCAATAAAAACATGCACGGTGATGATCCCGCTTATTACAGGATTCCTGAATCCCGTGAACTTGCAGCCCAGTATCTCCTGCTGTATGAACTGTCCCTGCCCTTTGGACAGGACCTGAACAACAGGATCAATGTTGACAAGTCTTCAACCAGGATGATTGTTTTTCTGGAGCACACTACGGCAAAAGACCAGAGGCAAATGGATGCAAAGGCAAGGGAATGGCTTAAAAATAATGCCCCGCCGCATATGTTTACCTACGGATCGGGCCTGTCCATTATCTGGGCCCATATATCGAAGCGCAACATTGAGAGTATGCTGGGTGCCTCATTCGGGGCACTGGTTCTCATCTCCGCCATTCTCATTTTTGCTCTCCGCAGTTTCCGTATCGGCATTATCAGCCTGCTCCCGAATCTGGCACCGGCATTCATGGCATTCGGGATATGGGGTATCCTGGTGGGCCAGGTGGGACTAGGCCTTTCGGTCATTGTCTCTTTAACCATTGGAATTGTGGTGGACGATACCATACATTTTTTGAGTAAATACCTGCGGGCCCGGCGGGAAGAAAATGCGGAACCTACCACGGCAGTGCGCTATGCTTTCAATACCGTCGGCACCGCGATGTGGGTAACCACTCTTGCCCTGGTGGCCGGCTTTTCAGTGCTTACCGCCTCGGGTTACAATATAAACGCCCAGATGGGGCTGCTTTCGGCAATTACCATCAGCCTGGCGCTGCTGCTGGATTTTTTCTTTCTCCCGTCCCTGCTGATGAAAATTGACGGCAAAGATATTAAATAACCAGATACTGTACATGGAAAGAAAATGAAAAACAGACCGTTGTCTCTCAATTCATTCATTTGGAAAGGAACCGTTCTTTGCCTGCTTATCTTGCTGATACCGGTTTCTGTGCCGGCCGAAAATCCGGAAGAAAAGGGATTAGCCATTGCCGTTGAGGCGGATAAGCGTGATGTTGGCTACGGAGACTCCACTTCCGATATGCTGATGATTCTGCGCAACAGGCACGGCCAGGAAAGCAGGCGGGAAATGCGCTACAGAACATTTGAGGTTACCGGCGACGGTGACAAGAGCCTTACCATTTTCGACTCACCAAAGGATGTCAAGGGGACCGCCTTCCTGAACTATACCCATAAACAAGGCGATGACGACCAGTGGCTCTATCTTCCTGCCCTGAAAAGGGTGAAGCGCATCAGTTCCAGAAACAAGTCGGGTTCTTTCATGGGAAGTGAATTTGCCTATGAGGATATTTCCAGCCAGGAGATAGAAAAGTACACTTACAGATGGCTGTGGGATGAAAAATGCGGTGAGCTGGATTGTTTTGTGGTTGAACGTTATCCGGTGGACAGGAAAAATTCCGGTTACAGCAGGCAGGTTGTCCGGCTCGACAAGGAGCATTACCGCATCCGAAAAGTAGAATACTATGACCGTAAAAATGTTCTATTAAAGACCTTGACCATGAAGGATTACCAACAATATCTGGATAGGTTCTGGCGGCCGGCGAACCTGTACATGGTCAACCACCAGACAGGCAAAAGCACGGAACTGCAATTTTCAAACTATCAATTCAAGGTCGGCCTGACCGATGATGACTTCAATAAGAACAGCCTGAAAAGGGCAAGGTGAATTTCAAATTGAAGATTTTAGAAGTTGAAGATTGAAGAGTACCTTTTAAATAAGATCCCGCTAACTGATTAAAAAAGATCAAAGGGAAAGATTTTTAACTGACCGCTGAATGCTGAGTGCTGGAAAATGAAACTTATTCTACCGCTACTGTTTCTGCTGC
>JAFDCR010000108.1 GCA_019312685.1 Deltaproteobacteria bacterium
AGGAGTTTCAGACAGAGAACCTTACGGAATAGCAGAGGAGTTTTCCGTAGGCGCTGAAACTGTTTTCTGTTTTCTGGAGGCAGAAAATATTGAGTTGGACAGAATAGTAAGCTTCGTCTGGTACTTCGAGGGAGAGAAAAAAGCCAGGGTCAGCCTTCCAATACAGGAAGGCAAACGCTGGCGTACATATTCCAGCAAGAAAATTGCGCAGCTGAAGGGAAACTGGACTGTTGAGCTGCAGGATGAGTCAGGTGTTGTGCTGAGCACTGTTTCCTTCAGGATTCATTAATTAACACCATGACAAACATGAATTTACTATGCCGTGTTACAAGCATTTTTTGACAAAAAGCACAAAAAAATGGTAAACACAAATATTTATATTTATATACTCATCAAACTCTCAATTGGTCATTTGATCTCTGTGGTGATATAAATGCAAGTACAAACAGATAAAAATCCAACCTCCCCGGGAAAGCAGAACTTTACTACACGATTCAGGGATGAAATAAAGCTTGCCAATCTGTTCAGAGAATCAACCACCATCAACGAACTTCTCATCGGCCTGAAAAAGGAAATGAGAAATTATTTTGCTGCTGAAGCCTTTACAATTTATTTTGCTGACCACAAGAAAAACCAACTGGTTTCACAGGTTAAGGCTGGGCGTCTGAGAAGAGAATTACGCCTTCCCATAGACAAAAACAGCATAGCCGGTTTTGTAGCCTTGACGGGTTTGGTGCTCAATATTGCCGATGCCTATGACGATGCAGAACTGGCTGCTATTGATCCCGATCTCAAATTCAACCGTGAATGGGATGACAATACAAAATTCACGACCAGACAGGTTTTGTCAGCTCCTTTATTTTACAAGAAAAAGTTATTTGGAGTTGTCCAGCTTATTAATACGAAAAACGGGAAGAAATTCAGCCATGAGGATGCTGACAACCTGAAATCAATCACTGAAGCTATAGGCAGATTCATTGAGGACCACAAACCTGCCCCCACCAGAGCACATACCGGCAAAGCCCCCAAAACGATATCAGACGTCAGAAAAGCCGATCCATATACAATACTTGTCCAGAAGAACATTATTTCCAAGGACGAATTAACAAAGGCCAGAAATAAAGCAGCCAAAGAAAAAAAGGATATGGAGAAGGTTTTAATCGATGATTTTGATCTCAGCCGGAAACAGCTGGGAACGGCCCTGGCGGATTTTTACAAAATCAGCTTTGAGAACCTGGAAAGTACTATCTACAACCCAATCGACCTTATCAAGGGCAAGAACATAGATTTTTTCCTCAGGGGCCTTTGGGTGCCGCTGCACAGCGACGGCACGGAACTCATCCTTGCGATCAACGATCCGCTTGACCATAACAAAATCCAGGAGGTCAAGCAGCTCTACCGCACCCCCACCATTGAACTGCGCTTTGCCCTCAAGGAAGACATCAAGGTTTTCCTGCGCTCCTTCAGAGGGGCCATGAAGGTTAAGGCTTCGGATAAGTCGGTGGATGACATTCTCGATGACCTTAAACATATGGAAGACCGCCCCCTTGAAGCCGAGACTTTTGAAGAAGAGGCGGATGTCAATGATAATGCCGTGGTTCTGCTGGTCAGAAAAATAATTGAAGATGCAAATCATCAGATGGCCTCGGATATACATATTGAACCCTACGGTTATGAAAGGGATGCCGTGGTCCGCTACCGGATCGACGGCCGCTGCCAGCAGGTTTTGAATGTTCCAAGTGGTTATATCCGTTCAGTTGTATCGAGGATCAAGGTCCTGGCCAAAATGGACATTTCTGAAAAGAGAAAGCCCCAGGACGGCAAAATCCGCTTCAGGACAAGCACTAATCAGATCCTCGAACTCAGGGTGGCTACTCTCCCCACAACCAATAACAACGAAGATGTCGTTCTGCGCCTGCTTGCCTCGGCAGAGCCAATGCCCCTTGAACAGATGATGCGGAAAGAAACATTTGAACGCTTCGCGGGCATCATCCAGAAACCCTATGGTATTGTCATGGTCGTCGGACCGACGGGTTCCGGCAAAACCACGACCCTGCACTCTGCCCTTGCCTATATAAATAAACCGGAACGCAAGATATGGACTGCAGAGGATCCGGTGGAGATTACCCAGTACGGCCTGCGCCAGCTCCAGGTCAACCCCAAGGCAGGACCGACATTCGCCCAGGCAATGCGGGCCTTTCTGCGGGCGGATCCGGATGTTATTATGGTTGGTGAGATGCGGGACCATGAAACAGTCAAGATGGGGATTGAGGCCTCTTTGACGGGTCATCTGGTTTTCAGTACCCTGCATACCAATTCAGCCCCTGAAACCATCACCCGGCTCATTGATATGGGAATGGACCCCTTTAACTTTGCCGATGCACTCCTGGGTGTCCTGGCCCAGCGTCTGACCCGGGTTCTCTGCCCCAAGTGCAAGGAACCCTATCTTCCTGAAAAAATGGAATATGACCATATAAAGGAGCTTTACGGTGAATATTTTGATGAGCGCCTTGGTGTTCCATATACGGAAGACCTGCGCTTGTACAAGCCAAAAGGCTGCAAATACTGCAATGATGTCGGCTATAAAGGACGTATAGGGCTTTATGAACTTCTCCTCGGCGACAGGGCCATGAAGATACAGATTATTGAACGGTGCCTGGTTGACGATCTTCGCGAGGTAGCTATCAAGGGCGGCATGACAACCCTGCTGCAGGACGGTATTCACAGCACCTTTCTCGGCAAGACGGACATGAAGCAGGTCCTGAGCGTCTGCTCAAGATGATTTTAAACCAGGGTTCAAGGGAAGGACAAAAAAAACAGCGTTCATCAGCTTTCAGCGGTCAGCAGTTAGCTTTTCAGTCTGTCAATCATCAAGTTATTTGTTGTTTAACGAAACAAAACAACGATTATCAGTATACAAAGATTACTGATGATTGACTGGCACGTTACTTGATAATCATCGGCAGTTTTGCATGCCGCTAATTTTCCATTTTCAATTTCCGATCTCTTAATCCCTTGTGTCAATCATCAGCCGTTTCGTAGGCTGACAACCCTTGCCCCCTCGAACCCTTGTATCCTTAACTAATAATTTATTCCCAGTCTGTCTGCCAGTTCGCCGGAAAGATGCCAGGTGGTGATCTTATGCTTTGTAACCACCGGCGAGGCCACCAGTACCTTGTTGTTAAGGATATGCAGTTTTGAGGAGCTTTCAGGCGCATTAATCGTCATGGTAACTGTGCCGCTTGCCAGGGCAACCTCACAATTCTCCGTATCAATCTCTTCCAAAATATGGCTTCTCTCTGAATTTCCGGGCAACCTGTTGTACGTGGAATAATAAAGGCTGATTCTTGTCTCAATAAGATGCAGTCGTGGGATAATTATGGAGACCACCCGGGCCTGCTGGACATAGGATATATAAAATGGAGTGGCAACAGAGGCGAGAATGCCCACAATACAGATGGACAGCATCAGTTCCGTTACACTCATGCCCTTGTGGTTGCCTGACAGTTTGAATATTTGCCTTTTCTTCAATACGGATCGCCCGTTTCAGATTTTTTATACCTCACCTGCAGAGGTATAAAGGATCCAAGGGTTCAAGGATTCCAGGATTCAAGTGTTCAAAAATTAAGTTTAAACTAAAGAAAACTGTCAGCCGAATTCATGATTTTCAATTCTTAACATCCATCCCTGAATCTACTTCAAACTGCTTGTAATGAATTGTAGCGACATATATAAACATGAAAAGAACAATTGTTTTTATGCCCTTGAAACCTTGACCCCTCGACCCCTTGGACCCTTGGACCCTCTTTCTTAATCGCTGTGTAATTATTCCGGAAGTGGGGCGGCAATGGCTTCCCGGTTGAATCTCTGCCGTAATTCCTGCCAGAGGCTTAATTTATCCGACCCACGGAGATAGTCTGAACTCTGCTTCCTGGCCAGCCATAATCCCTGACCGTTAAAACTGTAGACCGGAATAAGATCTTTACGTTGGGCGGCAGAAAGGATTTCATCCACCAGGCTGTCCAGGACAAGAGGTTCTGCAGTCGGGTGACTGTAGAAACTTAACACCATATGCGGCTGCTCGAACCTCAGGGACTTCACATAGGTAAGCCGCATCTTCTCATCCGGGACCTCCAGGTTGAGCAGGGTAAAATACTTTGCCGTGGCAAAATCTTCACAGTCACCGCCGTTCTTGATAAGCATTTCACGCGGGGTGGCCCAGTAATCTTTCGTGCCCCAGAGATAAATATCATCCACAAATTCCAGGCGGTTAAAAAAACTATTCACAGACACCAGTTTCTCCATTTCAGGGGCTGCACGTTTTTCCCGCATCAGGTTATACCAGGCAATTACCCGTTTCTCTCCTGGAGTAAGTTCCCTCGCAGGAGCAAGCTCAACAGCCTCTTCCGGCGCCTTTTTCTTTGCCCCGCAGCCGCTCATTAGAAACAGGGCGAGGATCACCGCAAAGGTATATAACAAAACCAAACAACTTTTCTTCAATAAATACATGCTTTCCTGGCAAAAAAACCTGACAAACAAATTGCTAAAAAATAAAATTATCCGGGTTTCGGAAATCTTATTCCGGTCCCATATATTATTATAATTTATTGCTTGGTATTAGCAAGTTTCACCTGCATCAGCAAAGAAGACAAAAAAGAGACGCGGCTGAATCGCTGAATTTCTTTAGTATACTGCCGGCTTGTCGGACAAAACTCGTCCCCCTGATTATTTCCAGACAATTCCCCGGCAGGGTATCGGATATGTTGTTTGGAATGGAGTGTCGGGCCACTCCTTCGTGCTGTCGAAACAGGTAATGACGCCAACCCCGTTCACCCAGAACCTGTGAGGATTCATCGGCTTGAACTCATGTCCCTTTGCCGGGTCCTCTCCTACCCGGACCTCGAAGTGCAGATGGGGAAAGCCGGCCAGCAGTCCGGACATGCCCAGGGTGCCGATCTGCTGCCCGCGTATTACCTTGTCTCCTTCTTTCACAAGACGTTTTTTGAGATGAAAATATCCGGTTCTGACATAAAGACCGTTTTCGTCCTGCCCATGATCTATTTTTATCCGCCGACCGGCAAAAGGTTCAAAATAAGAACTGATGACGGTTCCTGATGCAGCCGCTATCACGGGTGTACCGGAAGCGTGGAAAATATCTATCCCGTTATGGACACCGGATACGGATTCGCCGGGGGGAGCAGGTCTGAAACCCTGCGAAATGGATGGGGCGTCTGGAGGCATAAAGACGGCCCTACCGTCCTCCCCGACCGGTTTTGAGTCAGCTGAGACGTGGCCGTATTTATCTATAAACAGGCCCACGCAGCCGCTGAGCGTGAGTGCTGTCACCAGGCAGGGAACCAACTTTAAAATGATATTTCCCGCTCCCATCATATATGTTTTTTAAATCCCACCGAAGCCCATAATCTGTTTTCTCAATGGGAAAAATGTATCCCGATTTATAACTTCAGGTCAAGAAGGAGATACTCTTACATGGTAATAACACCAACCCTTACGAATAATGCCAGAGGGAGGTTGAAGATTTCCTCTTCAGGCTTTTTCTTTTTTGAAAAGTTAATATGTCGATTGGTAGTAG
>JAFDCR010000109.1 GCA_019312685.1 Deltaproteobacteria bacterium
ACTCCCATGGTCCCTATGACATACAAACCAAAAAAATTCTGCCCGTTTTCCAAAGCAATCCTAATGCCTGCCATCAACTGCTGCAAAGAACCGATGGGGCAGTAAGTTGTTGCTGCCGGACAGGAATAACAGTTCAAACCGGGAGAACAGACCACCTTCAACGGGCCCTGATAAATTGTCCGGGTATAAGGAAAAGACCATGAACTGTTGACCAGCAGAGCCATAATGGTCTGTATCCATTTTCTTACAGCTTCCATTATTATCCTATACCGATGCAACTCAGGCAAACCTGGATGGCCTGCTCAAGCACCCTGCCTACCTCTCCGGTCATAATGCCGATCGTTCCCATGACAAGGAAAAAAAGAATGGTGATAAACGGTGCGGCCCTGACGTTTTTTCTTTTTTTTGAACTGTCTGCAGCCACTTTCACTCTCCCTTCATTTCTTGGAGACGAGCTGCCACTGATGCCTTTTTGGCGCCAATGGCCACCTTCTTGTCTCTGCGGTCATCCAGGCTTATCTGGGTCACAACCCTGTTAACACCTTTAGAAAATGGCTTCTCAGCCAGTTGACCGGCAAGTTTCAAGAGATCTTCCGTGCTACCTTCAATTATAGTGCCCATGTCAGTAAGCTCATAGTTAAAACCGGACTTCTGCAGGGCCTTCTGTATATCGGCAACATACTCTCCTACGCTGGTGGAACCTGTACCCAAGGGTATTACTGTTAGATGCATTAAGGCCATTTCATCCTCCTGTATGGTATACATTTACCCTTTGAGAATCAACATTGATTACTTTATAACGCCTGAATAAAATTGCAAGAAACAAGAAGTGTTACAGTCCGATATCCGGTATGGCAGGTCCAACAGCTGTTTAATCTTTTTGATTTTATCCGCTTACAATGTTAGAGAAAAAACAACTGGTATTAATTGACAGCTGCTAACTTTATCCCGGAGTATCCCCATGGCATTTTCTACAGATTTTTTAATAATCGGTACCGGTATATCCGGACTCTCATTTGCCTTGAAAGCTGCAAAAATAGGCAGGGTGACCATTGTCACCAAAAAGGCAAAAGTTGATACTGCCACCAACTTAGCCCAGGGCGGAATAGCAGCAGTCCTTTCCAAAGACGATTCCTATGATCTGCATATCCAGGACACGCTGCGCTCCGGAGCCGGGCTCTGCAAGGAAGAAATAGTCCGCATGGTTGTTGAAAACGGCCCTGACAGGATCAGGGAACTTATCAACATCGGAGTGCATTTCATGACCAGGGAGCATGATCCCGCTCACCTTGACCTTGGGAAAGAGGGCGGGCATTCAGCCCGCCGCATCGCCCATGCCCTTGATCTCACCGGCCGGGAAATTGAAAATGCTCTGCTGCATAAGGTTGCCGAGAATCCAGATATACATTTGCTGGAAAACCACCTTGCCGTTGATCTGCTGATCGGCTCGAAGGCCGGAGTAAAGCCGTCAACTAGCAATCTTGACGACCTTTGCCTGGGGGCGTATGTTCTTGACCGGGAAAGCGGCCAAATCGACAACTGGCGGGCCAGAGTAACCGTTCTCTGTTCCGGCGGCTGCGGCAAGGTATATCTTTATACGACAAACCCGGATATTGCGACCGGTGACGGGATTGCCATGGCCTACCGGGCCGGTGCCAGAGTCGGCAACCTCGAATTCGTACAGTTCCACCCGACATGCCTCTACCATCCATTGACAAAGAATTTTCTGATCTCAGAGGCAGTTCGAGGAGAGGGCGGGCGCCTAATTGACGCAAAAGGGGTGCATTTCATGGAGAAATACGACTCCAGGGGAGACCTGGCTACAAGAGATGCTGTAGCCCGCGCCATTGATACTGAAATGAAAGCCAGTGGTGACGACTGTGTTTATTTGGATATCAGCCATAAGGATGCCGGCTTTATAAAGAAAAGGTTCCCCAACATCTATCAGACCTGTTTATCTTACGGCATTGACATAACAAAGCAGCCGATCCCGGTTGTGCCTGCCGCCCATTACATGTGCGGCGGTGTTATGACTGACATGTGGGGCAGGACCAATATTGAAAATCTTTTTGCCCTTGGCGAAACGGCCTGCACAGGTCTGCATGGCGGCAACCGCCTTGCCAGCAACTCACTGCTTGAAGCCGTGGTTTTCGCCAACCAAGCTTACCTGGCCTGTGATAATGAAAAAGACAGGATACTAAGTACAGCGCTCCACGAATCACCTGAATGGTCAACGGGAAAGGCCAGGATGATAAATGAAAAAGTTCTGATCAGCCATAACTGGGACCAGATTCGCCGTCTCATGTGGAACTATGTCGGGATTGTCAGAAGTGTTAACCGTCTTAACCTGGTCAAAAAAAGATTGGAGCCCATACTCCGGGAAGTCGCGCACCATTTCAGGGATTACTTCCTTACCCCTGATCTGGTTGAGCTGCGCAATATAGCCCTGGTAGCGGAACTCATTGTCCAGAGCAGCCTTCTCCGCAAGGAATCAAGAGGTCTGCATGCCATTGTCGATTATCCGGAGCAGGATAATGTAAACTGGCTTCATGACACCATCCTTTCCCGCAGCGACAAAACCATAAAGTCATATCTTCTGGATCCTGATGAGTACGAATAAACAGGGGGGATGTCTGCAGCCGGACAA
>JAFDCR010000110.1 GCA_019312685.1 Deltaproteobacteria bacterium
CTGAAAGAAAAAAACAAGGATCTTTTCAGGTTTTCCAAGCTCCTCATCGCTTTAAGGAGGAATCATCCCGTTTTCAGAAGATCAGACTTTTTCCCTGATGTTACCCATGAGCTCCATCACCCAATCAGGTGGCAGTCCCACAAACCCGAAACGCAGAACTGGTCTGATTCCTCAACATGCCTTGCGTTTCTTTTAGACGGCCATGGAGCTGAAGGAAATCCGGATAACGATTTTTTTGTCATGCTGAACGGTCGTCCTTCAGAAACAGAAATCTTTACGGCACCGAACCCACGGAAAAACCGCAGATGGCGTAAAATAATCGATACTGCCGCTCCTCCTCCAATGGATATACAGGAGGATTCCAAAGGCATTCTCCTCCCATCTAATCAAGGCATTACAGTCGCTCCCATGGGTGCGGTTGTTCTCATCTCAACAACGATGTGATATGTCTGACCTGCATAAATTTCTTTTCATTGGCGACTCTTTAATCGAATTTTTCAACTGGCAGGAAAGATTTCCCGGCAAACATATTCTTAACTACGGAATTGCAGGCGAAACCGCCGAAGGTCTCCTCTCCAGACTTCCTGCAGTCATTAACCGTGTCCCCGCCCCTGAGCTGGTATTGATAATGACCGGGATCAACAATGTTGCCATGGAAGATTACGGTTTCCTGGTAAGTTACGAGAAAATTATATCCTTACTGCAGGAAGCATACGGGAAAACAACTATTGTTATCTCCAGCCTCCTGCCGGCAGACCTCTTTTTTCTTGGTGATGCTGTTCCCAGGGTGAACAAAAGGCTTCTTGCTATTGCCAAGAAAAACAATATTCTCTATCTGGACCTGTATCCGTTATTCATTGATAAAAATTCACGGATAATTCCCTCTTATTTTGAGTCCGACGGAGTTCATTTAAGTGCTGCAGGCTATGAGGTATGGGCCCGGACTCTTGAAAAAACAATTTTTCCTCTGCTGGACTGATCGTTAAATTTTTTATTGATAGTGACAAACCAACTTGGCCTTGCTGGAAAAAAAATAATTATTTATATTGCTTCCCTTGTTATTCAGGGCTCAAACACTTATTGTGTTAATACTTTGTAAGTAGAATCATAAGGTTCTTATGCAACATGTTTGAGTCGGTTTCAGGTGTTTTTCAACCTTATAAGACTGAACGTATTTATAAAATAGAGATAGTATAAAATTTTAGGAGGATACTTCATGCATAAATTCATTTCACTGTGTTGCTGTCTTGTCTTTATCATCAGCATTACCGCCTGCAGCAAGGACAAACCTGAAAAACAGGCCGGCCCACCAAAACAGCCGGCCCAGCAGACAACTCCCCAGACGGGAATGGTGGTTCCGACCCCTGCATCGGTTAAAGCCAAGGTTCTCGAGACCATGGATGCCGCCGGCTACACCTATCTTAAAGTGGCGACAGATTCAGGCGAAAAGTGGATAGCAATCAACCAGACTCCGGTTAATGTCGGTGAAGAAATTACATATATGGACGGCATGGTTATGCAGAACTTTTTCAGCAAGACCCTAGACAGAACCTTTCCTGAAATCATCTTTTCCGGCGGCCTTGTGGGCAAAGATCCAGTAACCCAGAGTATGCCTCCGGCAGGTGCAGGCCCAAGTCCTTTTACACAGCCCCCGGGCATGGAACAGGCAGTTGGAGCAGCAGACTCGTTCTCACAAGCTCTTTCCTCTGAAAGCGGTGAAGCAGCCCCTTCAATGGGCAGCATGATAACCGGAAGTCAAAAGGCAATTGTTCCATTTGCAGAGATCAAAGTTGAAAAAGCACCTGGCGACAACAGCTATACGGTGGCCGAAATTTACAGCAAAGCAGCTGAACTCAACGGAAAAACCGTTCTGGTCAGAGGTAAAGTTATGAAAGTATCTCCGCGTATCATGGGACGCAACTGGATCCATATTCAGGACGGTACCGGCGACCCCGCTGCAAAAACCCATGACCTGGTCATTACCACAACCCAGGAAGCAGGTGCTGACTGGGATATAATAACCATTGAGGGAGTACTTGCAGCAAACAAGGATTTCGGTGCAGGCTACTCTTATGCGGTTATTATTGAAGAAGGCCAAATTAATAAGTAATTTTATAGTTTCTGATCACGGGCTCCGCTTTTATGGAGCCCGTGCTATTTTCTTCTTCATAAACGTTTGGTTACACCATAGCCGGTCATTTTTAAAATGAAGATCGCTGTTATAGGCCCGGGAGCCCTCGGCACTCTTTTGGCTGCCACACTAAAGATTAAGTCGGATCCTAAAACACCTCTTGATCTATGGCTTCTCGACTATAAACCCGATCGTGCCAAGTTTCTTAATGAACAGGGTTTGACCCTTGAAAAAGGAAACCAACGATTAAGCTGCAAGGTAAAAACAACTGCAGCCCCTGAAGAAATCGGTCCGGCTGATATTATTATCCTCTGCGTCAAATACCCCGATGTTGCCGACGGACTTCAACAGGCTGAAAAACTTTCCCATCAGGACACCTTACTCATTACTCTGCAGAACGGCATAGGCCATCTGGGATTTCTAAAAGTAAGGATTAGGCGGCCGATAATAGTTCTGGGTGTTACAGCCATGGGTGCAAACCTTGTTTCTCCGGGGCATGTAGTTCATGCCGGCAGCGGTTTGACAAGGTTGGGTTTTATCAAGACAGCCGGTTTTGCCAGATCACTCATCCTTGCCAGGGTCTGCAACCTCCTGAACGAATGCGGAATGGAGACTATTATTGTTGATAATATTCTTGACTATGTCTGGGCCAAACTTCTCGTCAATGCCGGGATCAACCCCCTCACCGCCATACACGGATGCCCCAACGGCGAACTGCTCGAATCAGATGACTTACTGGCTACCCTGACCTCTGCAGTTAAAGAAGGAGAATCAGTTGCACGGGCTGCGGGAATCAACCTGCCTGACGATCCGC
>JAFDCR010000111.1 GCA_019312685.1 Deltaproteobacteria bacterium
AGGTCGGGGCAACCAACCGGACACATCTCAAAGACTATGAAAAGGCGATAAACGATGAAACTGCCATGCTGCTTAAAGTACATGCCAGTAATTTTGTAATGATGGGCTTCACCAAAGAGGTTCCGGCTGAAGACTTGGTTGAACTTGCAGCCAGGAATAACCTTTTGGTTATGGAGGACCTGGGCAGCGGCTGTCTTATTGATATGTCCCGATATGGCCTCAAGAGGGAACCGACAGTTCAGGAAGCTCTCAAGGCCGGTGTTGATGTTGTGACATTCAGCGGTGATAAACTGTTGGGAGGGCCGCAGGCCGGCATCATTGTTGGAAAGCGGAATATCATTGAAAGAATTAAGAGTAATCAGCTGAATAGGGCCTTGCGAATTGATAAATTTACTCTGGCGGCCCTTGAGACGGTCTTACGGTTATACTATGACCATGAGAAGGCCGTTGCTGAAATACCTACCTTGGCAATGCTGTCCTCATCTCAGGAAGTATTGGCCGGCAGGGCTAACCGATTGGCCAGAAGAGTCAGAAAGGAGCTGGCCGGTAAATGCAAAGTAACTGTAAAGAAAACCGGATCAAGGGTGGGAGGCGGTGCACTGCCTGAAGAGAATCTTGAAAGCCGGGCGGTTGTGCTTGAACCGCTTGACAGAACTGTTAATAAACTTGAAAAAAATTTAAGAACCATACCCGTGCCTGTAATCGGTAGAATCGAAGAAGAAAAATTCATTCTGGATATGCGTACTGTCCTGGATGATGAAATTTCCTTAATCGCCGGAACACTTCAGCAGGTCTTTGGGGTCAAGCCATAATGGGCCACTATCCTTTTGGGTGGCAGTTAGAGGGACTTTGTCCAGAGGACTTCCTCCATTTCAGCAAGCAGTTTTCCCAGACGGTGCTCCAGCTTTTACCCTTTGCCGCCGGTCCCGTTTTGTTTTTTGATCCTGACGATGAGCTTGATGAAACTCTGGGCATCTCCCAAAAACCCAAGTACTGGAAAAAATATATTAAGTGTGTTTTAAAGCGTCAGCGTTCAGTTTTAGCGGCTGAAAAACCTGTTTTGTTTATGCCTGTCTGGAATTCAGGGGCTATTATCGGGGTGTCGGTTGTTGAAGGTGTTGATCCGCAATTTGCCAAGGTTCTTTCTGAGGAATGGCTGAGTGACCGCAGCCGTATTTTTTCCCGGGAGTTTTTTCTGCAGAAACAACAGTACTGCGATCCGCTCACCGGGATGTTCAATAGCCTTTTTTTTAATGAAATCATTGATGGCATATTATCGGACCGTGCTTCTCTGCATAAAGCGGTTTCAACCGATAAAAAAAAGTCAGACAGCCGGAATGTTTCTTTGTTTCTTATAGAAGTGCATCCGCCGGCGAGTAACGCTGATAGGGCACTGAACGATATTGTCCGGGCCGGTTATCACCTGGAGTCGTTTTTAGGTCAGGGTGTATTGTATCACCTTGGCAGTGGTGTTTTTGGAATTGTCGGGCGGAATCTGGATGAGGAACAGGCAAAACAGTTAGGGAAAAATATTCTGAGCTGGTTTCGTCGGGATGGTTTCCGGCGTATACACATAGGAATTAATACTATTGATCCGGAAGTAGAGATGACCGAAGTTGGTTTCCCGTTGGAGCAGGATGGCAGTATAGTCCTTGATCAGACATGGGCTGCGTTGCGTAAGGCCAGCAGGCGGGGCCCTTATGCTCTTTGTACCTATAGCTCTATCAGCAACCCAGAATCACATCCGCTTAAAAGGATAAAGCCTTCCGTGATGGCGAGACTCAGAAAGCTCTGGGCTGAGGTTGATGTTTTTGCACTGCTACTTGTCAGTCGGGATAAAGAAAACCCTGGTGAAGTGTTGTCCAAAAGGCTGTTGGCACTGATTGAGGCCCAGGCAACTGTTGTTCCTATCAATGAATATGAGGTTTTTGTTTTTCTTAAAGATGCAGATGTATGGAAGGCTGAGATGTGGATTCGGGACTTTAAGAAAAAACTTCCGCTTGAGAGCGGCTCTACATGTTCGATAGGCATTGCATATTATCCATGTGTTGATTTCAAAAAATCCGATATCCCGCAGAATGGGCGTAAGGCCTTACAGCATGCCGGTTTTTTCGGACCGGATTCAATGGTTGTTTTCGATGGAGTAAGCCAGAATGTCAGCGGTGATATATTTTACGGGGAAGGGGATCTGGTACGGGCGGTAAATGAATACCGTAAGGGGTTGGAGCTGGAACCCGCAAATACGAACCTGCTGAACAGCCTTGGTGAAGCGTATGCCAGGATGAATAAACCCAAGAAGGCCCGGGAGTATTTTGAAAAATTGTTGGTTACAGATCCCAAACATTATATGGGGTTGTTCAATCTCGGTATCACATATTTGACTACCGGAGAAGATGAGGAGGCTATAAAGTATTTTGAAAAAACCCTGTCCGTCTCCAGAAGAAAGAGACAGGCAATTCAGATTAACGACCTGCTGCTGCAGTTGAGTAAACTCTACTGCCGGACAGGGAGATATGATAAAGTCATAAACCTGCTTGCAAAAGAGAAACTGCTGTCTGAAAGCAGCAGAAAAGTCCAAGGTCGGGAAGTTTTGTTAAGATATCTTGGGGAGGCCTACCTGGAGAAAGGGAGATATAATGAGGCGATAAAAGTCCTGCAGCGGGCTGTCCGTTATACCCCCCATGATGCGGCCTCATTAAGCATGCTGGGGGAATCATATGCGGTGCAGAACCAGGGAGATGATATTGCACTGTCTCTCTGCCTGCAGGCTGTCAATACTGATGACAGCAATTGGCAACACTGGTATCGTCTCGCAGGAGTACAATACAGGATGAAGCAGTACGAATCAGCCCTTGATGCCTTGAAAGAATGTTTACTCAGGGAGAGGAAATGTGTGAAAGCCCTGAGCCTGACAGGTCGGATATATGCTGAACTGGGAAACAAATCCAAAGCGGCAGGGATGTTCAGAAAAGTCCTGAAAATAGACCCGGAACAAAAAGCGGCTGCAACGGTTCTGGATAAATTACTGCAATTATAAAAGAGGTGAAAATTGATACACAGACGATCAGATAATAGTAATGGATATGAAGAACCCCATAAGCGAACTACTGACTTACAACATCAGTACTGGCTCGATTATTTTAATGCCGGCGATTCCTGGAGACTCTTCCGGATTATGTCGGAATTTGTCGAGGGCTTTGACACCCTGTCCGGATTACAAAGCCCGGCCGTATCGTTTTTCGGTTCTGCAAGAACAACCCCTGATGATACTTATTATAAACTGACATCAGAGATTGCGGCTGAACTGGTTGGTCAGGGGTATACGGTTATTACCGGCGGCGGTCCCGGAATTATGGAGGCAGCGAACAAAGGTGCTTTAGAGGCAGGCGGCAATTCGGTGGGCCTGAATATTAATCTGCCCTTTGAACAGGAGCCCAATAATTTTGCCAACATACCTTTGAGTTTTAAGTATTTTTTTGTCCGCAAGGTTATGTTTATTAAGTATGCCCTGGCATTCATCTGCATGCAGGGCGGATTCG
>JAFDCR010000112.1 GCA_019312685.1 Deltaproteobacteria bacterium
CAGAAATGGCGGGGTTTTTTTAATGCAACTATAATCTTGGATGGTAAGAAAATTCTTAGAACCATCAATTGTGGCAAGCCATCTGCACTTTGGGTTTTTCCTTTTTATAGTCCTAACAATTACTAAATTAGTTTGACTCTTTATCTTGAAATAATTTCTATTTACGAGGCTTGTATTTTTTAAGGAGGGTGATATAAACTAATTTCCACCACTATTATCGACAACAACGAAAAACTTGTATGCCAGGTCATCTATTCCCATGGTCAGTTTCTTGATATACTACCCCAGCGTGCCTCCAAGGGAAAGGCTATTAACTACTTGAAATATAAATACGAATTTCCTTCAAGCAAGGTCATGGTAGCGGGTGACTCGGGAAATGACGAGGATATGATCAAGGGAAACAATTACGGCTTGGTGGTCGGTAATCATAGCGAAGAACTGGAAAAACTACGGGGCCAGAAAAGAGTACTGTTCAGTCAAAAATCATATGCATCAGGCATCATTGACGGCTTGGTACATTACGGTTTTATTCCTCCACATGAAGGTAGTTGAAATTCTTTTTGAAAAAACATAAATTTAATTTATTGCTCAGTTATACCCTTCCACTGCTCCTGTTATCGGCGATTTTGCAATTCAGATTCAGAGAACATTAATAGAGACGAAAGCCTTTGACGACAGTTGAGTACGCTGATATTAGCGGATTGGTTACCGCCTGACACAACTTCGCCGTGGGGCTGCCCCTGTTAATCATCAGCAAGTTTTGTATGCTTATTAAATGCAGCCAATTCTCAATTTTTATTGGTGAAATGCAAATACAGATTGTAAAAAGTAAAGAAAAATGAGTAGTGAGGAGAAACGGCTTAGTAAACCTTTCTCTAACGGAGGTTTTTATTTTTGATCTGCCATAATCTGACCGCGGCTTCTCATTAATCAATGAGGCATGCAATGATCATGACAAGAAAAATCCCGGCGGGCATCCGGCTTTGATAAATTATAAGAAACAAAAACCGTTGCCGCCATTCGGCACCCGACTCCTGGATTCGGGAGGAGGTGTGCGTTTCAACCTCTGGGCCCCCATGGCTGAAACCGTCGAACTCAGCTTGGAGGGAGATGGAAGCCGCAAACTTCTCCCAATGAAGGAACAACCCGAAGGATGGTACAGCCTTGAAACAGGTGAGGCCGGCGCTGGTTCCCTTTACCGCTTTTGCATTGACGGCCAACTTTATGTTCCCGACCCGACTTCACGTTATCAACCAGCAGGTATTCACGGTCCGAGTGAGGTAATCGAGCCCGATTCCTTTTCTTGGCAGGATAGAAAATTGCAGGGACGGAACTGGGAAGATTGTGTTCTCTATGAAATCCATGTTGGCGCCTTTACCCCTGAGGGTACTTTCGAGTCCCTGGAAAAACGCCTTGACTACCTGGCTGATCTTGGGATTACGGCCATTGAGTTGATGCCGGTGGCCCAGTTTCCCGGCACAGCAAACTGGGGCTATGACGGAGCCCTCCTCTTTGCGCCGCACTCTTCCTATGGCCGGCCGGAACAGTTAAAGGCCCTCATCCAGGCGGCGCACCAGCGAAACATGATGGTCTTTCTGGACGTGGTCTACAACCATTTCGGCCCTGAGGGCAATTACCTCTATGTATATGCCCGGGACAGTTTTTTCACGGAAAAATATCACACTCCCTGGGGAGCGGCGATCAACTATGATGAAAAAACTGGCCGTATGGTACGGGATTTTTTCATCAGCAATGCCTTGTATTGGCTGGAGGAATTTCACTTCGACGGGCTACGGTTTGATGCGGTCCATGCCATTTATGATGATTCGGATGTCCACATTCTGACCGAGATTGCTGAAACGGTCCGGCGCACGATTACTGACCGAAAAGTGCATTTGGTACTGGAAAATGACAGGAATGAGGCTCATTATCTTGTTCGCGACGCCCGGAAGAGCCCGCGCCTCTTCACGGCCCAATGGAATGATGATATTCACCATGCAGCCCATGTTCTGCTGACCGGTGAGAAATCAGGTTATTATGGTGATTATATTGATTCGCCCATTGACTATCTTGGCCGCTGTCTAACGGAAGGATTCGGTTATCAGGGGGAAATCTCTCCATACCGGCATGGCCGGCGTCGCGGGGAAAAAAGCGGTCATCTGCTGCCTACCGCTTTTGTCTCCTTCGTCCAGAATCATGACCAGATCGGAAACCGGGCACTGGGTGAGCGGCTTGTCTCCCTCTGTGACCGGGAAGCACTGGATATTGCAGTCAGTCTTATGCTGCTGGCGCCCTCTCCGCCTCTGTTGTTCATGGGAGAAGAGCACGGATCAACAAGGCCGTTTTACTATTTCTGTGATTTCGGACCGGAACTTGCGGCCAAGGTCACGCAGGGTCGAAGACAGGAATTCGCAAGGTTTCCGGAATTTGCTGATGCAGCTGCCAGAAACAAAATTCCCGATCCCAATGCCCTCTCCACCTTTACAGCCTCAAAAATTTCCTGGAAGGACGCTGCCAGCCCTGCGGGGAAAGAAATATATAAGTTTTATCGCCGACTCCTGAAAATCCGCCATACAGTGATTGTGCCGCTGCTTGCAGAGCTGACCCCGGCAAAGTGCGGTTATCGTCCGCTTTCTGCAAGAGCGCTCGAATCATGGTGGCGGACGGAATATGGTCAACGCCTGTCTGTTTGCTGCAACCTGGGCAGCGACCCGGTCCCCGTAAGTGCTGCAGCCGAAACGGCAGTTATCTATGCTCGGCCGCAGAATAGTGTAGCAGCATGTCAGAAAGGTGTGCTGCCGGGTCACAGTATCATTTGGTCGTTGTCCAAAACTGCAGCAAAATGATTGAGGAAGTGGAAAATGCCTGAAAATACAATTGATACCCTGTCAGCTATTCTCGGTATATCACTGCGGGAAAAATCCAGAATTAGCGGGACACAGGATGAGATCAACCGCTTCACCCGTTTACTGAAAAATCTAGGCCTGCTGCCCGAAGACCGGCGGGACCCGGAAACGATACTCAAAGGTCTCCTTGACAGGCTTTGGCAGTCCCCGGTTAAACCGGTGCATACTTTCATTGAAGGAAGCGGGCCGTACAACGTGCCCCTGCGTCTCCCGGCAGAAAACATCAATGATGTACATTGGCAGATCATCTTGGAAGATAACACCAGCCTCCGAGGTTCCATTAAATTGCATAAGCTCAGGGAAACGGGTTCCAGGCGCTGCGGCCAGCTGATCATCATTGAAAGAAGCGTCAGCCTCGATATCGAACTGCCTTGCGGCTATCATACTCTTACCTTTTCAGTCGGCCATGACAACAAAGATTTATCTCAAATTGCCACGACCAAAGTGATCATCGCGCCGGAGAATTGTTATCTGCCGGAAAGCGCGGCCCAGGGCAAAAGATTGTGGGGCATCTCAATGCAAATTCATGCTCTGCGTTCAAGACGTAATTGGGGCATAGGCGATTTTACCGATGTCAAAACCGTCCTCACCCGCGGCGCCGAGCATGGGAGCGGCGCCTTCAACATCACACCTTTTCATGCTCCATCTGTAGCAGCAGAGAATGGGAATCCGTACAAACCATCTTCCCGGTCCTTTTTCAACGTCCTGTTTATCGATGTCGAAGCAATAGAGGATTATCGCGAAAGTGTATTGCAGAATGGTGATGCAAAAATTCGGGCCAAGCTTTCTTACCTGCGCGATCAGGACGTGATCGACTACCCTGCTGTAGCTGAAGTAAAATATGATGCCCTGAACAAACTTTGGGAAACCTTCCGCAATAATCATCTGCATCCTGAGACCGTGCGCGGTGCTGCTTTCCGCCATTTCCAACAAGAGGGCGGCGAATTGTTGAAATTTTTTTCTCTTTTTGAAGCCCTGCGCGAGCATTACGGCAAAAAAATTCCCGGCAGTTCCAGCTGGCGTACTTGGCCTGAGTCATTCAGGAATCCGTACTCTCCTGAAGTCGATGCCTTTTATAAAGAAAATCAGGAAAGGATCGAATTCCATCAATACTTGCAATGGCAGGCGGAGTTTCAGATAGCCTTAATTGGCCGCCGTTCCCTGGAACTGGGACTGAAAATAGGTCTGATACCGGAATTTGCCTACACCAGTGGAACCGACGGTTTTGAAAGCTGGTACTACCAAGATCTTTATGGCGGTCAGGCCGTTATTGATTCCCCTTCCCAACATGAACACATCATCTCACCCTCGATCGGCAGCCCCGCTTGGCTGCCTTACCGTCTGGCAGAAAATCACTACCTTCCTTTCATCAAAGCACTGCAAATCAGCATGCGCCAGGCCGGCGCCCTGTTGATGCGTGAATTTGCCAATTACCAGGAGACGGATATAACAGTCGCAGCAGCAGACGGTACTATCAAGGCCCGCCTGACCGGTTTTTTTGAAGATCTCATCAATGTTGTCGCCCTGGAAAGTCATAGACAAAAATGTCTCATTATTGCCGATGACATTGACAGATTGCCCGCTGATTGGAGGAATCGGCTGCGACAACGGGCTTTTTTGCCCAATCTCCTGAACTTCCGAGACCGGCTTGCCTCAGAAGAATGGCCTACGCCGGAGGATTATCCGGATCAGGCTGTGGTCGGTCTCTCTGCGCCGTACCTGCCTAATTCGGTTAGTTTCTGGGACGGTATTGACATAACATTTCTTGCCGCCCATCATTTTTTTTCAGATGCTCAGGCCCATG
>JAFDCR010000113.1 GCA_019312685.1 Deltaproteobacteria bacterium
AGGAGGTGGAGAGGAACAGGAAGGAGCGGCTTGGCCTGTTCCAGTACAAGCTCAACAAGTAAATACAAAAGCCTGTACCAATCTATATTAATATGAGCAGAAACTAGCATTGGATCAAATTCAAGTGCTTTTTCCAGGTGTACCCTTGATTTGACGGTATCCTGTTTTCCTAAATAAATAGCTCCGAGGGTGTCATGTAGCAGCGCATTATCCGCTTCTTCTTTTAAAACAGCATCTAGCTTGTCAAGGGCTGTATCGAACTCTCCTTTCATTGCATATGCACGGGCAAGTAAAATTGCTGACTCTTCTTCAAAGGCAGGTTTGAGCTCCACAGCTTTTTCAAAAGCCGTAATGGCTGCCTCAGCTTTTTCACCCTTTATATATGCCTTCCCCAGCTGGAAGTAGGCATCAGCATATGTCGGATCAATCTGTATAGCATTCTTGAACTCAATAATGGCGGCGCTCATCTCATTTTTCTCAAGATGTGCAAGTCCGCTGTTAAAATGTTCCTTCTTGGCAACCTCAGGGTCTGTGCAGGATAATGTTGCAAATATAAATATAATTGCTAATGAATTAATGATCATGCGGGCCAAGCGGTTGTAACGTCCGGAATGTCTTTTGAATCGTGCTTTATTGGTATGTTTAATCGTGGAAAAAATGTGCATTTATTTATCCCCCAGTTACGTCCCTTTCTCATAATAACCCGCACGGGTTAGTTCAATTGATTCAATTGAATCATACAGAATGTGTTTTGTCAAGGGGTCAGACGAGAAGCTGAGAACGGATTAATACCATGTGTTCGAAGAACATCATAGATACCCTGTATGATTCAGTTGATTCGCATGTATATTATCGAGTAAAATATTTTAATGAAATTATTATAGTAAATTATATTGACAATTTTGGATGTTATTATAACTTATTTATTTTAAAGGTGATTATGGCTTTTTTTTCTTGTATGAGTTAGTTTGAAAAATTTTTATTGGGGGGATATGTAAAATAATTATTTTGTCTATTGACAAGTTGTGTAAAACATGATACCATTTGTATAATTAAGAGAAGTAATCAGTTTTTTATTTAATTTCGCCCAATATAGTTTTAAATATCGAAACACCATTTAAATAGAGTTATATATTTAAGAGACATTAATATTTTGAAAAGGGGGATGTAAGATGAAAAAGCTAGTTGTTGTGTTAATGGGATTGTTTTTAATCTCAATGGGTAGTATCAATTCTGCCGATGCAGTGGCTGTATTAACGATAGATGATGGGGTTAATGCTCCAATTATCGTTAATGACAGTGATGGAGATGGATTTGTCAGCTATGCTGGATCATTAGGTTCGTTTAGTTTGGTTTTCACAGGTGGCGTAACTAAGCCTCTTTCAGGCACTGCCACATCACCGGTTCTTGATTTGGTTGGTCAATTAGTTTCGACTGCTCCAGGAAGCCTTATGATTAACTTTATGGATTATGGTTTCGGCCCGGTACCAGGTTCGTCATTAACGTCTTTAGTAGCTGGCGGTTTTATATCTGGAGGCGGTTCAATGACTTTTGAAACACTTATAAATGGCACGGCAATTACTACTATAGGGCCTTTATCAGGTGGGGCTTTTTCAGATATGGCATCTGGTACTATTACTGCCGCCTCTCCTTTTTCAATCGGGTTAACTGCCAATGTCATTCATACGGGCAGCGGCACTTCCAGTTTTGATACAGGAGTTGTTGTCCCTGAGCCCGGAACACTCGCAATGGTTGGTTTCGGTCTTGTAGGACTCTACTACGTAAGACGTTCAAAGACATTTAAGATTTAAACAATGAAGTTCCAAGCCCGGCACATGAAGTTGTGCCGGGCTTTTTTATGCCCGTATAAGATTTTCTTTTAGGATTTTTGGGCTTATTTTGTTGACAAGTTGAATTGAAAGTTATTAAAGTAAAGCCTGCAGGAAGTTTGAATTTTAGTAACTCCCATCATTTTATATAAAATATATACAACTAAGGAGGACGTAAAATTCATGAGACAGGTGGTTTCTGTTGTAAACCTCAAAGGCGGGGTTGGAAAAACAACGTCAGCAGTAAATATCGCAGCATGCCTTGGTGAGATAGGGAAGAGTGTACTTCTTATCGACCTTGATCCTCAGGGCAGCGCCAGTCTGAGCCTGGGGATAGAGAACTCCGGAGAGGAACTTCTTTTTGCTCTGAACAATGAGACCCCGCTTCCGGTAATGCCTATAGAAATTAAAGGTGTCGAGCTTGTTCCTTCGGGTATGTCTCTTGCAACCGGACAGCTTGAAGAAAGCGGTAATGCTCTTGCTAGATGCCTCGAGGAGACACCCGGTGACTGGGAATATGTGATAATTGACTGCCCGCCTAGCTACGGTAATCTGACGACCAATGCGCTTATTGCCAGCACCCGCGTTGTTGTCCCTGTTGAAGCATCCTTCCTCGGACTCAATGGACTCAAACAGATGGTCTCGGCCATAGGATCTCTCAGGCCCCAGAATCCCGGGCTGGAGATAGAAGCAATTCTCCCGTGCCGCGCCCACCGCCGCCGCAGGATCCACTGGGAGATAATGGACTCGTTCAATTCAATGTTTCCTGGAAAGGTTTCCCCGATAATCCGCGAGAACGTTTCCCTGGCAGCAGCTCCAGGTATCGGGAAACCGGTCATTTATAGTGACAGGCTCTCTAAGGGGGCCGATGATTACCGTTTTGTCACCCTATGGCTGGATGACCGTCTGACAGTAAAAGAGGAAGTGGTCGTGGAGCACAGCGGATTTGTCTTTTCGACCTTTGGATAGATAGTACAATGCACTATACAGAGGTTGAGCCTCCTTTGGAGGTTCAACCTCGACCTTATTATATCTTTTCTTTCAGGGAATATATCCTCAAACCAGCTATTTCTCCGTTCGTTATTTCCCTGTATTCGGACAGGAAAACAGGGGCCTTCCCCGTTCCTTCCCAGAAGAAGTAGTAATCGATATCATGTTTCTGCAA
>JAFDCR010000114.1 GCA_019312685.1 Deltaproteobacteria bacterium
GAACCCAGAGTAACGACCTGTCATATATCTGCCTGACCCAGCTTAGCTGCTTTACATCTTTTTCATCCGGCTGTGAATCTTTTTCAGTCATGGATACTGACGGCTGCTGTCTGTCATCAGTCATTGTGCCAGCCGTGATCGCCGATCAGGCTGACAAAACGAACATACTCGATGGTTTTTTCTGTAATTTCACCGTCTTTTTTTGTCACAACCCGCAAATCCTGTACCCCGCGGTCTCCAACCGGAATGACCAGGGTGCCGGGATCTGCCAGTTGTTCAAGGAGCGGCAGTGGAACCTTAGGCCCGCCTGCGGTCACGATAATTCCATCGTATGGCGCATATTCAGGCCAGCCGTTTGTACCGTCATCAAGCTTTGTGAGGATATTCAGGTAATGCAGCGAATCGAACACCTTTCTGGCCTGTACCAGAAGGGAATCAATTCTCTCAACCGTATAAACTTTTTCACACATCCTGGAAAGGATTGCTGCCTGGTAGCCCGAGCCGGTCCCGATTTCAAGAACATGCTCATGGCCTTTCAGGCCCAGGGCCTGGGTCATCAGGGCAACTATATAAGGTTTGGAAATGGTCTGCCCCCTACCGATCGGTAAGGGGAAATCGCCGTAAGCCTGGTTCTTCAACGCTTCCTCAACAAACAGATGACGCGGAACCTCTCTCATGGCCTCTAAGGTTTTCGGATCACGAATGGACCGTGGTATCAACTGCTCTTCAACCATCCAGGCCCGGGCTTTGTCAAAATTTGATGCAGACATGTTTACTCGGCCAGCCCTGACTCTTTAAACTCCTCCTCTTTCATGGTCGTGTAAGCAACATTCAGGACGTTATCACCGCTGAAAGTCACATTTACTATCTCATACGTTTCCTCGCTGAGTTTATCGCCTATATAAGGAGTGCTGCGAAGCAGATCTCTTCTTGCCTGATAATAGACCCAGAGGATACCTCCTTCTTTGGTCTTATACTCAACATCGGGTTGGCCCAGATAATTCAGGACCTCTTTCTTGGTGGTGGTTCCAGGGGTTAGCATGCTGACGTCAGAGGCAAGATGCCTTACATGCTGCTTTCCGCAGCCGACCAGACCGGTTAAGAAGAACAATAAAAGTGCAGCAGTTATAACAAGTGATTTATTTAACATCCGTATCTCTCCGATTATTTCCTGGCCCGGTGTAGTGACAACTGCATCCTCCCGGCCGGAAGTTTCTTCAAATTTCTGCAGCCAAGCAAGGATATACTGAAGACTGCCCTTTTTCAATACTTACTTTCTAGTTGTCCCGCGTGGCCCTCTCAAGGATCTCATAGTTTCGCTCAACCATTTTTCTCGGATCAACTATAAGGCCTGCCTGGATCAGGGCGTTATCCAGTATCTGCTCAATTACATTCTTGGCAAAATCTTCATCCTTGCCGCGGAGAATTGACAGCTGTCTGATGAGAGGATGTCCGGTGTTTATCTCCAGGTTTTTAGGCCCTGCCTGCTGAAAAGATTCCCCTTTTTCAAGCCTGGCGGCCTGCATCACCCGTTCCATGGTGCTTGTCATAAAGGAGTCCGGATTCACAATAATAGCCGGGCTTTCAACCAGTCTTTTTGAAACAATCACCTCTTTTACCCTGTCTCCAAGGGTTTCCTTGATCCAGCCGGTCAGGGATTTAACCACCTCCGGTCCCATGGCTGATTCCGTTTCCTTTTCTCCGGCTTCCTCAGTAGTGCTTTTGATCTCGGAAAGATCCAGGTCGGCCCTGTCTGCAGAGACCAACTTCTTACCGTCAAACTCGGCAACATGATTCATCACAAAATCATCAATGGGTTCCAGGGTGTAAATGATCTCTATATCCCTTTTTCTGAAGGCCTCCACATAGGGGCCTGATTCTGCAGCTGTCCTGGAAGGACCGTTGATGTAGTAGATCTCTTTCTGACCCTCAGCCATGCGTTCCACGTAGTCCTGCAGAGAAATCAACTTGCCCGGTTCAGATTTTGACGATTCAAAGCGCAGCAGTTTGGCGATCTCATCACGGTAGGCATAATCCGAGGTGGCACCCTCTTTGAGATATATACCGAAATCAGCAAAGAACTCGTTATATTTCTCCGGATCATCATTGGCCTGTTCTCCCAGAAACTTGAGAAAGCGCTTGGTGAGAACCTGTTTCAACTTCGCCACCAGGGCTGAATCCTGCAGGGCCTGGCGTGATATGTTCAGAGGCAGATCCTCGCTGTCAACCACCCCTTTCAAAAAGCGCAGCCACTCCGGCAGGATGTTCTCGCTGTGCTGTTCTATGAGTACTTTCTGGCAGTAAAGGTTGACCCCGGACTTCATGCGGCCGAAGCCGAGCCTTTCAATATTTTCCTTGGGAACAAAAAGCAGGGCATTGATTGACAGCGGCGCATCGGCGCTGAAATGCAGCCGCAGTTGTGGTTCATCAAAGGCGTTGCCGATAAACTTGTAAAACTCGGTATATTCCTCGTCTTTAATCTCGTTTTTATTTCGGGTCCACAGGGCCTGGACCGTATTGACCTCTTCACCTTCGACCTTGATGGGAAAGGGGACAAAGTTTGAGTACTGCTTGATAATTCCCTTGATCTTTTCTTTATTGGCATACTCGTGGGCATCTTCCTTGAGCTCTACAATAATCTTGGTGCCGCGCCGCAGTCCTTCCTCCGGGGTCAGGGTGTAATTGCCGCTGCCGTCCGAAGACCATTCGCAGCCTTCGGCATCAGGAAGATAGGTGCGGGAGAGAACCCTTACCTTTTGGCCGGCCATGAAGGCGGAATAAAAGCCCACACCGAACTGGCCGATAAGGCTGATATCCTTTTTAGCCGCCTCAGCCAGTTCAGCTAAAAAAGTGTTCGACCCCGAATGGGCAATTGTGCCGAGATTCGACTCAAGCTCTTCCCGGGTCATGCCGATCCCGGTATCGGTTATGGTCAGGGTATGATTTTTATCATCGACATCAATATTTATTTCCAGCGGTACATGACTGTCAAACACCTCTTCCTCGGAGAGGCTCTCATGCCTGAATTTTTCCAGGGCATCAGCAGCGTTTGAAATCAGCTCCCGCACAAAGATATCCCGTTCGGTATAAAGCGAGTGAATAACGATATCCAGCAGCTTTTTTACTTCTGCCTGGAACTCTTTTGTTTCGGACTTGGATTTTTGCTTGGCCATTTATCTGCCTCCTATTATCTTTACTGATCTTTAATTTGTATAGATTAATCCGGCAAAGATGATAATCATCTTGGGCTGTCTGTCAAGAAATTGAGATAAAACTCCATGGTGATTTTCAACATCATTGCTAATATACAGGCTTTTCTTCAGGTCTCAGGAAACTTATCTTATGAGAATAATTGCTTTCGGGGATATCCATATGAATACCGGTGCTTTTGAAAGCATCGAAAATATCCGTTCTGCCGACTACATTGTTATCACCGGAGACTTAACCAACTTCGGTTCAAGGAAAGATGCGGAAAAAATGATCCAACAAGTACAGGCCGCAAATAGGAATATCTTAGCTGTGGCAGGCAATTTAGACCAGCCGGAGGTTGCCGGTTATCTTGAAGAGACAGGTATAAGCCTGCACGGCAGAGGGGAATTAATCGCTAACCTGGGACTCGTCGGCTTGGGCGGTTCAAATTATACCCCTTTTAATACCCCTTTTGAATTCAGCGAACAGGAACTTTCAGGACTCCTGACAGAAGGGCTGGCCCAGGTTGAAAAGACTGCAGAACATATTCTTGTCTCGCATACCCCACCTTTTCATACTAAGGTGGACAGGTTACTGAACGGCAATCATGTCGGCAGCACCGCGGTAAGAAGTTATATTGAAAAGCACCAGCCCCGCCTCTGTTTGACAGGCCATATCCATGAAGCAAGGGGAGAGGATTATATCGGCAGAACGCATATACTTAATCCCGGCATGGTAAAGGACGGCGGCTATATTGAGGTTCTTATTGAAAAAGGAAAAATCTCAGCTTCGCTTCATTCTTAACAACAAAAAAGGTGCAACAGTTAACAATGGCAAACGAGACAGATACATTAATTATAGGGAGTGGCCTTTCCGGACTTACAACCGCACATTTTCTCCGGAAATTTCAACCCGACGCCCTGATAACTATTTTAGAAAAATCTTCGCTACCAGGGGGGGCGATCAGGTCGTTTCACCAGGACGGCTATCTGGCTGAATGGGGAGCGCACGGTTTTCTTGATAATGTCGAGGCGAGCAGGGAACTTCTTGCCGATACCGGCCTGGACAATGAGGCCCAGAAAGCGCCTCTGGGAAAATTTGTCCGTTATATCTGTTTAGACGGCAAGCTGCGGCTCATTCCCCAGAATCCCAAAAAAATAATCAGATCAAACCTTGTATCACTGCCGGCAAAACTGCGCGTTCTGGCCGACCTCTGGAAAACACCCCGTTCAGAAGAACAAACGGTCGCCCAATGGGCTGAGTATCGATTCGGCTCAAGACTGCTGCCCTTTGTCGATGCGGTCTTGACCGGCACCTATGCCGGAGATCTGCACCGCCTGAGTATTGATGCCGTCTTTCCCGGCATACGCAACCTGGAGCTGGAAAACGGCTCCGTCATAAAAGGACTGCTGAAGAAAAAAAAGAAGGCCAAAGAAAAAAAACAGGAAGCTTCCGGGATCCGGCTGCCCGCCATGGTCAGTTTTCCCCAGGGAATGGGCAGGCTCCCTGAAGCACTGGCTGTTGATAAAAATATTGAATTCTCGGCTGAAGTTACAGGAATTATTAAAAAAGAGGGGAACTGGGAAATACGCACCTCTGAAAAAACTTTTCAGGCCAAGACCCTGGTTCTGGCGGTTTCGGTCAACCAGGCCCTGAAACTGCTGAAAACTTCCGAGGGCCTGGCAGGAGAGGCCAGCCCTGTGCCTGCAATACCCGAGGCAAAACTGGTTACCGTAGCCCTTGGCTTTAGCGGATCAGCCGATATACCCTTCGGCTTCGGTTATCTGGCTCCGGAACAGGAAAAAAGATTTGCCATGGGCGCCCTTTTTTCAACCCATATGTTTCCAGGCAGGGCACCTGAAGGACACAGCCTGCTCGAAGCGCTTGTCGGCGGCAGAAGACATCCGGAAAGACTCGAACTCGCCGATGACGTCCTGATCCGTGAGACTTATAATGATCTGAAGCAGCTCATCCATCTTCCCGATCCCCCGGTTTTCTCAAAGGTATTACGTACTGCTCACGGCATCCCCCAGCTTGAAATAGGATATCCAAAGCTTCTTGCCTGGCGCAATTCCCTGGTCGATAACAATCCTGGTCTTTATGTCTGCGGTTTCGGCTGGGACGGCATCGGAATTAACGATATGACCAAATCCGCCAGGCAGGTAGCTGCTGCAGTTGCTGCCGGAATTGCTGCAAAAGGTGAGACTGAGGTTAAGGGGATTTATTTCTAATCCGCTTTTCTCACGAACGCTTCAGTAAGTTGTTTGCTTGCTTAAACTGGTTTTTTTCAATCAATCTAATATATATGATCATTTTCATATAAATTTCAATGTTTGAGAGAATTGAAGAAATCTTCTACTGGAGCATTCGCACAAGGCAAGCCGTGACAGTCACATCTAATTTGTCGCAGGGAATTTGGCATATTCACATATAGCCAAACACCCTGCTCCGCTTAACTGCAACTGTCTCAGCTTGTGAGAAAAACGGATTATTTAATTTATTTCAGAGTTGAGAATAAAATGAACCGGCAGGGTTCAGAAGCCAGAAAAACAAGGAAAAACCGCTAAGAATTTTTTCAAGGTTCTATTTAAAGACTATAACAGCTCAGACTATGAACTGTTTACGGGAGGCAAACAATGATGTTTTCCTGATTCTGGCTTCTGAACCCTGCCTGCCCATTCTTTCTTAAAAAATCATTTCACCAGCTTCTTGGCCAATAACTCCACCTGACCACGAATACTGCCGTTACGTGATATTGCTTCAGAAATAACTCTGACTGAGTGCAGTACAGTAGAGTGATCCCTGTTAAATGCCTTACCGATTTCCGCCAGCCCCTGCTCCGTGTATTTCCTCGCCAGATACATTGAAACCTGTCTAGGAAAGGCAATGGTTTTCTTGCGTGATCTCGACTGCATATCCTGTATGCTGACCTTAAACTGACGGGCTATGAAATCCCGGATCAATTCCGCTGACAGTTCCTGGCTGTTGCCTATAATCTCTGCTGCCACTTCCTTAGCCATCGCCATATCAGGATCTCTCCGGAGAAGGGAAGACTTTGCCTTCAAGCCTACAATTGCACTTTCAAGCTTGCGAATATCCCCGCAGATGGATTGCGCCAGGAAGTCCACCAGATCTTCGTCAAGCTGCAGATTACAGTTGGCAGCTTTACGTCTAATGATCAGGCGGCTTGTCTGCAGATCAGGAGGATTTATGGTTGAAATCAACCCGGCGGACATCCGAGAACGAAATCCCTCGTCAATATTGGCTAACTCACGCGGAGCATTGGAACCGGTCAGAATAATACGTTTGCCGGCTTTCATTAAAACATCCAGCAGTTCATTGAGTTCTTCCTGGGTTTTTACCTTACCGGTCAGGCTCTGTACGTCTTCAATCAGTAATACATCACAGTGGTTATGGTACTTATCCTTGAAGACCTCCATGGAATTTGACCGGATACGTGAAACCATTTCAGAAGAAAATTGCTGGGCAGTCAAATAGTGCAGCCTGGTGCCGGGATAATTGTTGCCAATGAAATGGGCCACAGCGTGAGTCAGGTGACTCTTTCCCAAGCCGGTTCCGGCATTGATATATAAAGATGACCCGAAGGAATTATCGTCATTCGCAATTGCCTGGCAGGCTGAGTGGGCCAGAAGATTGGAATCACCCACCATGAACTCCTCAAAGACATATTTGGGATGTAGATTCTTGATATTTGAGTAAACTTCAGGAATTGCGGGAAGACGAAGCTGCTTCTTAGTGCTTCCTTCCAGTAAAGGTACTTTGGAGTCATTTACACCCGGCTTTGATACGGATAAAGAGATTCTGGTCGAGGTCTTGCCCAACTGCAGCAAACATTCTTCGATTACATTTAAATAGTTCTCCTGAACCCAGAGGCAAAAGAATTTATCGGGACAGGCTAATTCAATATGATCCGCATCGGCCTTTAAACAGGTCAATGGTTCTATCCACAAATGGTGAACAGCTTCAGGAAGTTTATGTTTTAATATTTCCTTGACTTCAGTCCAAAGCATTAAGACAACTCCATACAGAATCTTCAATAAGGCTTATAAAAAAATTCATGCCTCTTCAATTCGTCCTTCCCAACTGCAGAACTCAATTGATTCATTGAGCGATATATATAATTCTTGTTGCTACAGAGAGGAAAATGAGTCGGTAAAAAAGAAAAATTTATGAACTTGAACCCGTACTCGCTTTATCTCCTTTGGCGATTTTTTTAATAGAAACTCGGGTGCTCGTCAAAGACGATTTGAGAGGATTTTGATTTTAAAAGTGAATAGGTTTTCAACAATTTTCTCTTGCTTTCTATTGCTGGGTTTAGAGAAAACTTTCTTGCTAATTACGCTTAAAATCATGCTTTTCAGAATATGTTAAATTTATATTAAGATTATATAGGGTTAGGGAACATAGTTAACGGTCCAAGGAAAGTTCTTAACAATAATTTAGGTCCTGATTACTCACGAAATCTCCTTTTTTCTCCCAAATTCTAATTTTTTTCATTTTTTAAAAAAATATTTAATATTGACAAAATTAACTAATTCTAATTGAGAATTACTGCCACATTGTGGCATGAAGCACTATCCATTTGAAAAAATGCGCTTTTTTTATGCGTGCTGCAAATAATTGATAGGGAAAATTAAGTTTTCCGCATATCACTTTTAAAATATTAAAAGGGCCAGTAATATCAAGGCATAGGCATATAAACCTATACTTTTAATTGCGAAAAACAGATCTTGCAAAGGTAAAAACTTCTATTTCAGCTGCCTGATTTTTTTTGAGAATCCTGGCGCACTCGTTTACAGTGGCACCGGTGGTAAATACATCATCCACCAGAAGAATTTTTTTATTCTTAATTTTTTCACGTTGTAACACCCTGAAAGCATTTCTGACATTGCCTCTTCTTTCTGCACCGCTTAAGCCGGCCTGAGACATGGTCCACTGGCAGCGCTCCAGAACATGGGGATCAATTTTGTTTCTGCTCTCAGGGAAAAATTTTCTGGCAAGAACCAAAGCCTGATTGAAACCTCGTTTGCGCAAACGTTTGGGATGGACCGGGACAGGAACAATCAAGTCACTTTCCTGCGAAATGCTCTTGAGGGTATTTCCGGGTATTAAAGCGGTAAAGGTGTCAAGACCGTACATTTTGCCGTTATATTTAAATATTCTGACTGCCTCGGCAATCGGTCCTTCATAATACACCGCTGCCCTCGCCCGGCTGAAGTTCCAACTTTTTTTTATACAGTAGCCGCAGAGATGGTTGCCTCCCGCACTTTTAATAAATGGTTTGCCGCAGACCGTACAATACGGTTCCCGGATTATCCTAATATCTTCATGACAGGCAGAACAAAAAGATACAGTCCGACGCCCTTGCAGTCCTTTGGAGCAGGAAAGACAACGTTCAGGGAAAAATATATCCCGGAGAATTTCCCAAAATCCAATTCTGAAAATTGGCCCCATTTTCTCGAGGACGCACATTATAATATCTCTGGTTCTCCTGTGCTCTATTCTTCATTCAGTAAATAACAATATGATAATTGCAATCACTGATCGTATATGATATTTCTTGCTGCTCCTTCAACAAGGATGAGTAGCTTTTACTTCATGTTTGGTATAAAGATAGCGTTAAAGGGTTTTAGCCTGAATGACAATAGTAATTTTTTATTAGTTTTTCCTGACTTCTTTCTGTCACTAATAAAGTTTATAAGGAATAGATATGACACCACAGAATATTATATATACAGAAATCGACGAAGCGCCTTCTTTGGCGACCTACTCCCTGCTTCCAATCCTTCAGGCCTTTACAAAAGACTCCGGTATCACCTTTGAAAAAAAGGATATTTCACTGGCCGGCAGAATTATTGCAAATTTTCCTGAAAATCTGGACGAAAACCAGAAAATCCCTGATTTCCTGGCAGAACTTGGAGAGCTGGTCAAACAACCCGAGACCAATATCATAAAGCTGCCCAACATCAGTGCTTCCATTCCGCAGCTGAAATCGGCAATCAAAGAACTGCAGGAAAAAGGCTACGCCATTCCGGATTATCCTGAGGAGCCTAAAACCGATTCTGAAAAGACTCTGCAGGCCCGCTTTGCCAAGGTCCTGGGAAGCGCGGTAAATCCGATTTTAAGGGAAGGAAATTCCGACCGGCGGGCAGCTGCCTCAGTGAAAATGTTCGGCCGCAAGAACCCTCATCGATTGATGAAGGAATGGGAGGCCGGTTCAAAGTCACGGGTTGCCCATATGACAGGTGGGGATTTCTATGGCAGTGAAAAATCAGCGACGGTTAATGATGCCTGCCGGGCACGGATCGAATTTGCCGGTGAGGATGGACGGGAAATCATTCTCAAGGGATATATGGACTTATTGGCCGGAGAAGTTATTGATTGTTCGGTTATGAATATCAGGGCTCTGCGCCAGTTCTATGAGAGTCAGATAGCAGAAGCCCTAAACGACGGGATCCTGCTGTCGCTGCACCTCAAGGCGAC
>JAFDCR010000115.1 GCA_019312685.1 Deltaproteobacteria bacterium
CCGGGAAGGCGGCCGTACAGTTGGTGCAGGCGTTATCAGCGAAATTATCGAATAGGGAAAGATAACCTGCGAGATATTGCTCGTATGAAAATCATTTTAGAAGGTAAATAAATTTACCGGGTGCAGGTATGAGAAATATAATTACACTGGGGTGTACCCAATGCAAGAATCGGAATTACACCACCACAAAAAATAAAAAGACAACCCCACATAAATTGGAATTTAAAAAATACTGCCGGTTTTGCAGAACTCATACACTGCATAAAGAGACAAAGTAAAACTCAGGTAGGCCAGTAGCTCTAATGGTAGAGCACCGGACTCCAAATCCGGGTGTTGGGGGTTCGAGTCCCTCCTGGCCTGCCATCGATAAAAGAAGGAATTAGGCTGGTTGCCTGTAAAAAATAACAGTATTGACTCCCAGCTTGCAGAACAGCTGATCGGATGGATTATTAATGGCAGCAAAAAAAAGCGAACGCTCTTCCAAAAGCAAGACAGTTGCATCTGAGCCGGCTGCAAGGACTTATTCACTTGCCCGTGCTAAGGAATTTGCTGCTGAGGTAAAATCTGAGTTCAAAAAAATAGTCTGGCCCGACAAGAAGGTAACCATGGGATCGACCGGTGTCGTTCTTGTCCTGGTATTTCTGGTATCAATATATTTGGGGGCTGTTGATCTTTTTATAGGAAAGCTGGTTTCATATATCCTTAAATAGAATCTGTGGCGGTATCTAAACAGGATGCATGCCGCTTCGAGCATTATTAAATGAGGTTTTTTTAGGTTATGGCACGGCATTGGTACATTGTACATACATATTCCGGGTATGAGGAGAAGGTGAAGGCCAACCTCCTGGAGAGAATAAGAAACGCCGGCCAGGAAGAGTTCTTCGGTGAGATTCTGGTGCCCAAGGAACAGGTCCTTGAAATGATTAAAGGCGCCAAGAAAACTTCGGAAAGAAAGTTTTTCCCCGGGTATATCCTGGTCAACATGGAACTCAACGATAATACCTGGCATACGGTACGCTCCACCCCCAAGGTGACCGGTTTTGTAGGCAATGACCGCAATCCGCCCTCTCTTTCCGATGAGGATGCCATGAAGATCATCGGCAGGATAAAGGATGGTGCCATGAAACCCAAGCCGAAAGTAACCTATGAGGTGGGTGATTCCGTCAGGGTTATTGACGGTCCGTTTGCCAACTTCCAGGGAGTAGTGGATGAGGTATACCCGGACAAAGGACGGGTGCGGGTCATGGTAAGTATTTTTGGGCGTTCAACCCCCGTTGAACTGGAATTTGTTCAGGTTGCCAGCGACTGATGAGGCTGAGGCTGCCTGTTGTTGAATATTAATGAGGAAGTCGGGATAATTATACACTGATCTCCCTCTTTTGTTTTTTGATTTAGGAGGCTATAATGGCAAAGAAGATTCAATCATATATTAAACTGCAAATCCCAGCCGGTGGTGCAAATCCTTCCCCTCCGGTCGGTCCTGCTCTTGGTCAGCATGGTGTCAATATCATGGAGTTTTGTAAAGCTTTTAATGCCAAGACCCAGGGACAGGGGGACACCATTATACCTGTTGTTATAACAGTATATACAGACCGTTCTTTCAGTTTTATCACTAAAACGCCGCCTGCTTCAGTCCTCTTGATGAAAGCAGCTAATATAAAGAAAGGTTCCAGCCACCCAAAAATGGAAAGGATCGGTAAAATTTCGCGCAGCAAGATTAAAGATATTGCAGAACAGAAGATGCCGGATTTGAACGCCTTTGATACTGAGGGCGCAATGAAGATTATTGAAGGAACAGCCAGAAGTATGGGGCTTACTGTTGTTGACTAGCATGAAGGAGCTCTTTTTGGGAGTAATGGAAATAGTATAAGAATACCCATTCAGCATATTTTGAATACAGCAGAGAGATTTTTTATATTGATGGAGAGTTAGGGATGGCAAAGAGAGGCAAGAACTACAAAAAAGTAGCAGAACAGATTGATAATACAAAATTATATAACCTTGATGACGGGGTAGAGTTTGCCTTAAAGGGAAGCTATGCCAAGTTTGACGAGTCTGTTGATATTGCGGTCCGTCTAGGTGTTGACCCCCGCCATGCTGACCAGATGGTGAGGAGTAGTGTTGTGCTGCCAAATGGAACAGGCAAGGAGATTCGTGTCCTGGTGTTTGCCAAAGGAGAGAAGGAAAAAGAGGCCCTTGATGCAGGTGCGGATTATGCTGGCGGTGATGAATTTGTTGAAAAAATAAAAGACGGTTGGCTTGAGTTCGACCGGACCATCGCCACCCCGGATATGATGGCAACGGTCGGTAAGATAGGAAGAATCCTCGGACCGCGTAACCTGATGCCGAACGCCAAGCTTGGTACCGTTACCTTTGATGTCGGAAGGGTTGTGCAGGAAATCAAATCAGGAAAAGTTGACTTCAAGGTTGATAAGGCGGGAGTGGTTCACGCTATGCTCGGCAAAGCCTCTTTCGGCTCCCAGAAAGTAAAAGAAAATGTTCTTGCCTTTATTGACAGGCTTATCCAGCTGAAACCATCAACAAGCAAAGGTATCTACCTGAAAAGCATCAGTCTTTCAACTACCATGGGGCCTGGAGTCAAGGTTGATCCTCTTGATGTCAGAAACCTGATTAAACAGTCATAAGCTAACTTGGACGTATGGGAAGTGGTCAAAGAAATTCGGTCTGACACACTTTTTAACCTAGGGTTTGGAATTTTAGGAACGTAACTATCCGTTTTACCTGGTTTGATTGGCGGAATCGGAAAAGCTAATAAAGCAGTACTCTGTTAAGAATATTGCATAATTAATAAAGAAATCGGCTAATAAAATTATCTGATTTTTTAATGTCGAAGACAGCAGGTACGTTTTACTGTTTAATCCCCTTGATGTCGGGACCTGCCGAGGCAGCTATTTGTGAAGTGTGCAAATATCGGAAGATAGAAGCAAGGATTTTATCCTCTGGAATTGTATTCAAGTAACAGTTAACAAACGCTCGGCGACAGTTAGAAAGCCTGTACCTGCTGGAAACCTTTATCAGCCCGGATTTATTTTGGGTTAAAATTGGAGGAAAAGAAGTGAATCGTAATGAAAAGGTTGCGGAAGTCGAGGAACTGAGTGGCAAGTTTGCAAAAGCCAAAATGGCCATTGTTACCGACTACAAGGGCCTTACAGTACCGGTTCTGCAAGAATTGCGACATAACTTGCGCAGAAACGATGCCGAATTCAGGGTAGCAAAAAATACCCTGCTCATCCGGGCGGTTGAGGATACAGAGTTCAAGGGATTGCAGGATCAATTCGTGGGGACTACTGCCATAACCGTTTCCTATGGTGACCCGGTATCCCCTGCGAAGATTCTCGCTGAATTTGCTAAAGACCATTCTGAGCTGCAAATTCGTTCAGCTTTGCTTGACGGCAAGTTATTGTCTCCTGAAGACATTACAGCATTGTCAAAACTGCCCAGCAAGGAAATCCTGCTGGGACAGATGCTGTCTGTCATGAATGGAGTACCCACCGGCCTTGTCCAGGTGTTAAGCGGAGTTCCCAGAACTTTCCTGTATGCCCTGCAGGCAATCAAAGAACAAAAAGAACAGGCTGCAAATTAAAATTACTTATACATTTAACAAAGTCGCCAGGAGGATAAGAAAATGGCTGTAACAAAAGAAGATGTAGTAGAATTTATTTCAGGAATGAGTGTTTTGGAACTCTCAGAATTAATCAAGGAGCTTGAAGAGAAGTTCGGTGTTTCCGCTGCTGCTCCCGTGGCGGTAGCTGCAGCCGGTGCCGCGCCAGCTGAAGCAGGAGCTGCTGCTGCAGAAGAGAAAACCGAGTTTGATGTGATTCTTGCCGGAATCGGTGACCAGAAAATCAAGGTGATCAAGGAGATTCGCGGCATCACCTCTCTTGGCCTGAAGGAGGCAAAGGAGTTGGTTGAATCTGCTCCCCAGCCGATTAAAGAAGGTGTGTCAAAGGAAGAAGCCCAGGAAATCAAGGAAAAAATTGAGGCTGTGGGCGGATCTGTTGAACTTAAATAAATCAGTTCACTATACATTATGTAATTTGAGTACCGGACCCTGCTTGTATTTTTTCAGGGTCACTGCCGGCAGGAATGACTAGCTGGTATGAAAGAATATGACGCTACGGAGGTTTTCTCCGTAGCGTCGTCGTGTTCTCAAGGAACGGAAAGAAAAATGGGGTGCAGCGACCCCTTCAAACATGCTGTAATTTGTTAATATAATTCAAAAAAGATCTGCATAAAGAAAGTGCAGCAGATTCTTTTCAGCTGCCAGAGCCCGAATAAATTTAAAAGGGCCGAAACCGGTTACACAAGACGAGGGCATTGCTCGATGGGGACGATGAACAGGGTCAGAAAGAATTTTGCCAAAACCACAAGTATTGTTGAGATTCCGCATCTCATTGAGATGCAGAGAATCTCCTATGAAAAATTTCTCCAGCTGAATGTAGCTCCGGACCAAAGGGAAGATGTTGGGCTGCAGGGGATATTTAAAAGTATTTTTCCGATATCGGATTTTAACAACACGTGTTTTCTGGAGTTCGTCCGTTACAATTATGGCGAGCCGAAATATACGGTTGAGGAATGTGTCGAAAGGGGCATGACCTATGATGTGCCCATTAAAATCACCGTAAGGTTGGTGACTTATGATATCGACGCGGAAACCGGAGTCCAGAACATCAGGGACATCAAGGAGCAGGAGGTGTACCTGGGATCAGTCCCTTTGATGACCAGAGACGGTGTTTTTGTCGTTAATGGCACTGAACGGGTAATTGTAAGCCAGCTGCAAAGGTCACCCGGACTTTTTTATGCCCATGACAACGGTAAAACCCATTCCAGCGGAAAACTTCTTTATTCTGCCAGAATCATACCGGTTCGCGGCTCGTGGATCGATCTTGAATTTGATGTCAAGGATGTTCTCTATGTTCGTATTGACAGACGCAGAAAATTTCCTGTGACAACTCTATTAAGGGCACTCGGCTATACATCTGAAGAGCTTCTGGCCCTTTTTTACAAGTTCGAAAAAATCTTAATTAAACGCAAGAAGTTCAAAAAGGAATTTGATCCGGGGATTCTTTTGGGTCAGCGTGCCTCCCAGGATATCACAGATCCGAAAACAGGCGAGTTGCTGGTTAAAAAGAACAGAAAAATAAGCAAGACCCTTATCAAGAAAATGGAGGAGGCCAAGCTGAAGGAATTTGATGTTGAGCGGGAAGAACTGCTCGGTAAATTCCTGGTCAATGACATAGTAGATCCATCCTCTGGAGAGGTAATTGCCCATATCAATTCCGAAATAACTGAGACTGTTCTGGATTCCATACTTAGTGCCAAGGTCAAGGAGTTTGAGATTCTTTTCATTGACGGCACCCATGTATCGGACTCATTCAGAAAAACACTGGCCCTGGATAAGGTTACAAATACTGATGAGGCCCTGCTTGAGATATACAGACGATTGCGGCCGAGCAGCCCTCCCACCCTGGAAGTGGCTACTTCCTTTTTCAACAACCTGTTTTTCAATGCAGCCACCTATGATCTTTCCGAGGTCGGCAGGTTCAAAATAAATGCCAGGCTCAAGATCGACACGGACATTTCGGTTAAGACCCTGACCAAGGAGGATATCATCGAGTCCGTCCGCTACCTTGTCCGTCTTAAGGATGAGCAGGGCAAGGTTGATGACATAGACCATCTCGGCAACAGGCGGGTCAGGACGGTAGGGGAGCTGGTGGAAAACCAGTACCGTATCGGCCTGGTACGGATGGAGAGGGCTATCCGGGAGCGTATGACGCTTCAGGAAGTTGAAACCCTCATGCCCCATGACCTGATAAACCCCAAGCCCATTACCTCGGCTATAAAAGAGTTTTTCGGTACGAGTCAGCTTTCACAGTTCATGGACCAGACCAACCCCCTTTCCGAGGTAACCCACAAGCGACGCTTGAGTGCTCTTGGGCCGGGCGGTTTGTCGAGGGAACGGGCCGGTTTTGAAGTCAGGGATGTCCATCCTACCCATTATGGCAGAATTTGCCCCGTGGAAACACCCGAAGGCCCCAACATCGGTCTTATCGTTTCACTGGCGGCTTACGCCCGGGTCAATGAATTCGGTTTTATCGAAACGCCATACCGGACGGTGATTGACAGGGAGATTACGGATGATGTCGTATATCTCAATGCCATGGCGGAAAAAAATGAGTTAATAGCTCATGCCAAGGTTGAACTGGATTCAGATGGTAAAATCATCAATGATAATCTCATTGCCCGTGAAGAGGGTGAGGTTGTTATTACCTCCGGAGACCAGATCACCTATATAGATGTGGCTCCTAACCAACTGGTTTCTGTTGCTACGGCCTTGATCCCTTTTCTTGAAAACGACGATGCCAACCGGGCCCTGATGGGTTCCAACATGCAGCGTCAGGCCGTACCTCTGCTGCGGACCTCTGCTCCTTTGATCGGTACCGGCCTTGAAAAGGTGGTTGCCAGTGATTCAGGCGCATGTTTGCTGGCCGGTGGTGAAGGCGTTGTAGAGGAAGTGGATGCGACCCGTATTGTGGTGAATTATGACGAACCGGGAATCGATGGTTTCATGACCGGAGTCGGGGTGTATCACCTGAGTAAGTTCAAAAAATCGAATCAGAATACCTGTTTTACCCAGAAACCACTTGTCTACCCCGGGCAAAGGGTTACAAAGGGCACCGTTCTGGCCGACGGGCCCTCCTGTGACCAGGGGGAACTGGCACTGGGTAAAAATGTTACCATCGCTTTTATGACCTGGCGCGGCTATAACTTTGAGGATTCGATCCTTTTGAGCGAGAGACTTTTAAAGGATGATACCTATACTTCTGTCCATATTGAAGTTTTCGAAACAATGGCCAGGGACACAAAACTCGGTAAAGAGGAGATTACCAGGGATATCCCCAATGTCGGGGAAGATGCTCTGAGAAATCTCGATGAGAGCGGCATTGTCAGAATTGGTGCTGAAGTCAAACCGGGTGATCCTCTTGTCGGCAAGGTCACTCCCAAAGGCGAAACAATGCTCTCCCCTGAGGAAAAACTGCTGCGGGCAATTTTCGGTGATAAGGCGGGGGATGTCAAGGACTCTTCCCTGCGGGTTCCTCCGGGAGTGGAAGGTGTTGTTATTGACGCCAAGGTTTTTTCCAGAAAGGGAGTTGATAAGGATGAACGGTCTCTCGCCATTGAGGACATGGAAGTTGATAAGCTCACCAAGGATATGGAAGATGAACTCCGGTGTCTGAAAAAAGGAGTGCGTAACGGTCTGAGTGAATTGTTGGTGGGCAAGGCGGCAAAA
>JAFDCR010000116.1 GCA_019312685.1 Deltaproteobacteria bacterium
CAGTTAAAAAAAGAAGGAAATTTAAAAAAACCTTTAAACATTAAAATGTTATGCTCAATACCGCTTCAGGAAGAACTTCGGATTTGTAGACAGTTGGCATATCGGTGAGGCGCTTCCGCATGGAGGCACTGTTGCCGGGAGTTGACAGTTCAGGAAAAAAGATGTTTAAGGTCTATGGATCATTTATACTAGGCAGTAAAAATCACCCAACCCTGAAAATTCTTTATTCTGTCCAATTTGTTTTATTTGTCCGACGCTGATGAGAAAAGTCGACCAAAAAAGTTATCTGGAAAAACTCAAGAAACCCGGAGTTCAGTCTAAATTTCTGATTGGCCTGGCGCTTATTCTGCTCTGCTTTTGTGGCCTTTCTTCATCCATCATTTATTTCTACCAAAAAAAAGGCCTTGAGGAAGAGGCTTTTAGCAAAACAGAACTGGTCATGAGTTCAGTTGCTGCTACCAGGAGTTATGTCAGCAATATCCTGAGACCCAAAATGTATGACGTCCTTGGTGAAGATGCTTTTATCATTGAGGCAATGTCTTCCTCATACATCAGCCGGAAAGTAATGGACATATTTAATGAGAGACTTCCTGAGTTCAGGTACCGGCGGGTGGCGATCAATGCCAGGAATCCCGATTTTGAGGCTAATGAGATCGAAAAACAGATGATTTCTTTTTTCAGGGACAATCCGGAAGCCAAAACATGGCAGGATATCGTCAGGGTTGGAGAGGAGAGGTATTTTATTCGATATAGTCCGGTCTCATTCACAAAGCCGTGTCTCCACTGTCATGGCATTCCGGAAGCCGCCCCGGAGCAGATTATAAACATGTACGGCACGACTGGAGGATTTAATCATAAACCGGGAGAAATTACCAGTGTTGTAAGTGTCGGGATACCTGTGGAGACAGGTTTGAAGAAGATAAAGGGAGCGGCCCTGTCAGTCTTCAGTACCGCATTTCTGGTCATCTTTTTCCTGTATGCAATTATTATTTTCTTTTTTAACAAATTAATTATTCAGAATCTGCGTAGTCTGCTGGATATGTTCTGGGGTAATCTTGATGATGAATACGGCAGGCAACTGTATGAAAAAACCAAATCCATGGATGAGATCGGCGAACTGAACTCCGCTGCTGAAATCATGGCCGGCCATTTGCAGGAAACGAAAAATAACCTGCAGCAGAGTATTGAACTGCTCCAATCCGTCTTTGACGGGATTACCGATTTTGTCGTGCTTGTTTCTCCATCCGGGCAGATCAGGATGGTCAACAAGGCTATATCCGATCAATTTGAATTAAACCTTGGCGATATTCTCAATAAAAACATTAAGGAGCTTGCCCAGTCATACCCATTACCTTTTAATCTTTTCACCAAAGTTATTGAGATTCAATTAAAAGAACCGGTTGCGGACCTGATAACCTGCAGTTCAGGCGAAGTTTTTGACGTTCATTTTTTCCCGGTTTTTACTGAAGACGGGAGACTGGCGAATATTATATGCTATGCGAAAGATGTAACATTCCAGAAACTGGCAGAGAAAAAAATACAACAAACGGAAAAGCTGGTTTCAATGGGACAGTTAGCCGCCGGCGTGGCCCATGAGATCAATAATCCGTTGGGGATAATCCTGACGTATACGGATCTGCTTAAAGAGGATCTTCAGGGGAATTCACAGCAGATAGACGATCTCCAAATTATCGAAAAGCATGTCCGTAACTGTCAGCGCATTGTCAGCGACCTGCTCAACTTTGCCAGCCCCGGGAAAACCAAAACGACCCAGGCTTCAATCAATGAAGTGATCCAGGATGCGCTGCTGATGCTGAAGCAGCAGTTTAAGAAAAAAAAGATTGAGCTTAAGCGCGATCTTCATCCTGAACTGCCTTTGCTGGACCTTGATGTTGAAAAGATCAAGCAGGTATTCATCAATCTTGCTATGAACGCCATTCAGGCTATTGGAGAGAGTGGCACAGTATCGATCAGTTCGAGCCTGTCGAAAGAGTTACAGCAAGTCAAGGTTGTAGTAGAAGATAACGGGCCGGGTATTGCACCGGAACAGATCGATAAAATTTTTGATCCTTTTTTCACAACCAAGGAACCGGGCGAGGGAACCGGGTTGGGGTTATCGTTAAGCTACGGCATCATTCAGGACCATGGCGGTGATATAAATGTGAAAAGCCGGATAAACCAGGGGACCACCTTTACTATTACCCTGCCTATCCAAGGGTTAGGCATTCAGAAAAACAATCAGATAAAGAAGATGAGTAACTGAAATGAATGACTGTATACTTCTCGTGGATGATGAAAAGGACCTGGTTAACGGCCTGAAGCGGTCTTTGCAAAGGAGACTTGCTGGCATAGAAATTTTAACCACAACAAGCCCGCATGCGGCAATAGATCTGGTCAGTGAAAAATCAGTCGGTATTGCCCTGCTTGACATCAGCATGCCCGAAATGAACGGCCTGGATCTTCTTGAAAACCTCCAGAAGATTGATTCCCGGCTAACAGTTATAATGATGACCGCGTTTGGCAGTATCGAGTTGGCTGTCGAAGCCATGCGGCGGGGAGCGTATGACTTCATCACCAAACCGTTTGACAATGATGTACTTATCAGGGTGATTCATAAGGCATTGGAGAGAAATAGACTTATCAGAGAGAATATCAATCTTAAAAACCGTGTCTGCGAAAAAGAAGCATTTGCCAGATTTATCGGGCAATCGTTGCCACTCAAACGATTTTATGAAAGATTAAAAATTATCGCAAAATCAGATTATACAGTTCTCATCCGGGGAGAATCGGGCACAGGGAAAGAATTGGCCGCGCATGCCGTCCATGACCTCAGCAGCAGGAAGAATAAAAAACTTGTTGTGGTCAACTGTCCAGCCATTCCTGAGCACCTTCTTGAAAGCGAACTTTTCGGGCATAAACGTGGAGCTTTTACCGGGGCTGAGCATGACCATAAAGGCATGTTTGATGAGGCGGATGGCGGCACAATCTGTCTTGATGAAATTGGAGATATACCAGTTTCAATTCAGACAAAACTTCTCCGTGTATTACAGGAACAGGAAATAAGGCCATTGGGGGCTGAAAAATCCCATAAAATTGATGTCCGGGTTGTTGCTATTACCAATCAGGACCTCGAAATGAAAATAGGTGAACGCAGTTTCAGGGAAGACCTCTTCTATCGACTCAATGTTATGACCCTCAGGACTCCTTCACTGGTGGAAATAAAAGAAGATATCCCCCTCCTGGCAAATCATTTTGTCAAGTTTGTCTGCTGTGAACTGGATATACCTGAAAAAAGTTTATCGAAAGAAGCAATTAAAAGCCTCATGG
>JAFDCR010000117.1 GCA_019312685.1 Deltaproteobacteria bacterium
CAGAATCCTGGGAATGGGTGATGTCCTAACCCTGATTGAAAAGGCAGAGGCGGTAGTTGACAGGAAAGAGGCTGAGAAGCTTGCCAAGAAGATTAAGAAGAGTGAATTTACCCTTGAGGATTTTCGTAACCAGATCCAGCAGGTTAAGAAAATGGGCAGTCTCGAGCAGATTATGGGAATGATCCCCGGTCTCAACAAGATGAAGCAGATGCAGAATATGCCCAAACCGGATGATCGGGAACTGGTGCGGACAGAGGCGATAATTAACTCCATGACCCCGGTGGAACGCAGGAATTATCAGATACTGAATGCCAGCCGCAGGCAGAGGATTGCCAAAGGCAGCGGTACGAGTGTCCAGGATGTGAACCGGGTAATTAAGAGTTATTCCCAGATGTTGAAGATGATGAAAAAAATGAAAGGAAAAGGGCTTCCCGGCGGGTTTGGGGGAGGCAGGAAGAAAAGAAAACTGCCGAAAGGTTTAAGACGCTAGCATTAATATTTTTTATAAAGTATAATAAAAAATTTACTTTTTTGGATACCCTCTTTTCTGTGGAAACAGAACTGAAAGTTTAAATAATAATATTTCATTTATAAATGAGGAGGAAACTCACAGAATGGCAGTAAAAATTCGTTTGACAAGACTTGGAAGAAAAAAAATGCCCTATTACCGTATTGTAGTTGCGGATGTTGAGGCAAAGCGTGACGGCAGGTTTCTGGATATCGTGGGCACTTATGATCCATTGAAAGATCCGGCAGAGATTAATTTCGATTCAGAAAAACTGCAGTCCTGGCTTAATAAAGGTGCCAAGCCTACCCAAACAGTAAAAAATCTTATAGGGAAGCATGAAGGTGCCCAGAAGGCGGCAGCAGAATAATTTGTATGAAAGAACTGATACACTATATTGCCTCTGCGCTGGTCGATCATCCTGAGCAGATCCAGATCAAGGAAATTGAACAGGATGATACTGTAACCATTGAATTGACAGTAGCTAAGGAAGACCTCGGCAAGGTGATCGGCAAACAGGGAAGAACTGCCCGAGCCATGCGATCCCTGCTTTCTGCCGCGGCCGGGAAGGTCAACAAGCGGTCAAGGCTTGAGATAATGGAATAGGATGACCCGGAAAACAGACCTGCAGGAGCATGATCTGCAGGAAGAACTTGTGGTGATCGGTGAAGTAGTTAAGCCGCATGGTATCCGGGGTGAAATCAAGGCTTTCTTATTTTCTGAAAAACCTGGAAATTTTAAGCAGTATAAAAAAATTTTCCTGCAGGAAAAAACCGGCGGCAGGACAGCAGCATATAGAGTTGTTAACAGCCGTGAGCAGGGTAAACTTGCCATCCTCAAGCTGGAAAATGTTGATACCAGGGAGGCGGCTGAAGCCCTGCAGGGGATGAATATCTCATTAAATAAAGCGGATTTTCCGGCCCTTGATCCTGATGAATATTACTGGCATCAACTCAAAGGTTTAGCGGTTAAGACTGAAACCGGTCGGGAACTCGGCAGGGTAAAGAGGCTTTTTAATGCAGCAGCACACGATATTATGGTTGTGACTGGTGCCGGACATGAATATATGATACCTGTTAACCGGGATATCATAAGAGAAATTGACGAGGCAGGCGGAACAATTATAATTTCAGCCCCGCCCGGTCTCCTGGAAATGAATAAATAATAAAATGGTTGCGGCCGCAGAGCATTAGAATAACCGGGAAGAAGTAAATGCACTAGCCGTAACATTTAAGATGCGATTTGACATACTTACCATTTTCCCCCAGCTGCTTACTTCTCCTCTGGAAGAAGGTATTATCCGGAGGGCATCGGCAGCGGGTAGGATAAGTGTCAATATCCATAATATTAGAGATTTTGCTCTGGACAAGCATGCCATGACCGATGACCGTCCATTCGGCGGCGGGGAGGGTATGGTTATGAAGCCGGAGCCTATTGCAGGAACCCTGAAATTCATTGAGAAAGAAAATCCCGGCGGCAGGGTGATTTTTCTCTCTCCCCAGGGTGATACTTATACCCAGGCAACAGCCGAGAGGCTTGCAGCCCTTGAACATCTGATTCTGCTCTGCGGCAGATATGAAGGGGTGGATGAGAGGATCAGGGAAAATTATGTGGATGAAGAGATTTCCATAGGTGACTTCATCCTTACCGGAGGGGAACTGGCGGCAATGGTTCTGATCGATTCGGTGACCAGGCTGCTTCCCGGGGTTCTGGGGTGTGGGGATTCAGTTGAAAATGATACCTTCAGCCGCGGGTTATTGAAAAATCCTCAGTATACCAGACCACGGGACTATGAGGGACATCCCGTGCCGGAGGTTCTTCTGAGCGGGGACCATGCAGCCATTGCCGAATGGCGTCTGATAACCTCAGTCAGGAAGACCCTTGAGAAAAGGCCCGAGCTGTTAGCCCAGGCGGAATTTAATAAGAATGAACTGCAGATCCTGAAAAAAAACAATCTTCTTGAAGCTGTGGCAAAATATAAAGATATTAATAGGCATTAATACCGGCATACAGCCAAAGGTTTTTCAGGGATCTGTATTAGAGATAAAGTGACAGAAAAGGAGGTCGGAAAGGTCAGGATTGATCTGGCACTGATTCATTTTCCGGTTTTGAATAAGAACCAGGAAATAATCGGCTCGGCAATTACAAATCTTGACCTGCATGATATCGCGAGGGCGGCAAAAACTTTTGGGGTTGATTCGCTTTATGTGGTCACTCCATATAAGGACCAGCAGGAGCTTTTCAAGGAATTACTGGACCATTGGCTGAAAGGCCACGGAGCTGAATATAATTCCAAGCGTGGAGAGGCCCTTGAGCTGGTCCGGATATGTGATGATCTTGAGCAGCTTTTTGAGCGAGTGACTGAAAAATGGCAGGAAAGGCCAACAGTACTGTCAACCTGTGCCCGGGAAAAACATTCGAATATTTTGCCTTATCCATTGGTTCGGCAGAGGATTTTCAACGGGGAAAGCTTTCTGTTTCTTTTCGGGACTGCCTGGGGATTGGCTCAGGAGGTGATAGAGGCCGGCGACGGTATACTGCCTCCCATTTCAGGAGCAGGCAGCTATAATCATTTGTCTGTCAGGTCGGCGGCGGCCATAGTTCTTGATCGGCTGCTTGGAGCAGAGGAATAGAAACAGAGTTAATATAGAATTTTATATAGAGTATCACGAACGGAGAAAAAATTTTTATCAGGGTGATCCGGAGGCACCCATCGGAGAAATCCGAGAATAATAGATTATGAGCAGCAATATTATTGAACGAATTGACAGGGAACAGATGCGTTATGATATGCCGGATTTTCGTCCCGGTGATTCTGTTAAGGTCCACATACGTATCATTGAAGGTAACAAGGAAAGGGTCCAGGTCTTTGAGGGTGTTGTAATCCGCAGGCGAAGAGGGAATATGGGCGCAACTTTCACTGTGAGGAAAATATCCCATGGTGTGGGGGTGGAAAAAACTTTCGCCCTGCATTCTCCCCGGCTTGAAAAGGTGGAAATAGTATCCCGCGGCAAGGTGAGACGTTCAAGGCTTTATTATCTGCGCGGACTCCGCGGCAAAGCGGCCCGGATCAAAGCCAAAGATCTGCGATAACTTCCGGGGTGCTGGGATGGGTCCGGAAAAATTATGGCCTGATCCTGAACCCGACACCTTTTTCCTGGAAAGGTGCCTTAAACAGAAGGGGTATAACTGGGTTGCCGGCCTGGACGAGGTGGGGAGAGGTCCATTGGCCGGCCCGGTGGTCGCAGCCTGTGTAATTTTACAGGATAATTTTGACAACAGCTGTTTTGTGGACTCCAAAACCATTAATGCCGAAAAACGCACTCAACTTTACAGGAAACTGAAGCAAAACGGCGCCCATATATCAGTTGGGATTGTTTCAGAGAAGGAAATTGATCGTCTGAATATTCTCCAGGCCTCTCTACTGGCCATGAAAAATGCCGTTCTTTCCATGTCCGTTCAGCCCGACTTTCTTTTGGTGGACGGTAACCAAACCGTACCAATCACCATACCACAGCAGACCCTGGTCAAGGGTGAATCTAAAAGTGCTTCCATTGCCGCAGCATCAATAGTGGCCAAGGTGGTCCGGGATGAAATGATGGACAAGTTTCATCTCAAGTACCCGGAATATAATTTTCAGCAAAACAGGGGATATCCTACCAAGGAACATCGGCAGGCTATCAAGACTTACGGCCCATGTGTCATCCACCGGCAGAGTTTCAGGTGTGTGAAGGAGTTTATCCCAAAATCCTGATACGGTTAAATATATTCTTCTGCGGTCAAAATGATTTTGAGACAAAAAGAGCTTGGAGCAAAGGGTGAGGAAATTGCGGCCCGTTATTTAAAGAATAAAGGTTACAGGATTATTGAAAGAAACTACAGGATAAGACTCGGTGAAATAGACATCATTGCAGAGCATGGTCAGGAACTTGTTTTTGTCGAAGTAAAAACACGGTCTGATGTTCTCTTCGGTTCACCCTTTGAGTCTGTCACTAAACAAAAACAGAAACAGCTTTCAAAAGTCGCTCTGGACTATATAAATAGAACACATCGGCATAACCGTCCGGCCCGTTTCGATGTGGTCGGCATAGAGTTTCAAGAGGGGGGCAATTCCTATCAGGATGCCAAAATAGAATTACTGCAGAACGCCTTTGACCTCTGCTACAGTAATTAACAGGGGATAATATTATTTTCTTCTGCAGCTGAAAATGACAAAGCCGAATTTCCGAAGCACAAAAGATTTTCATCCAGGCGAGCCGGGTCTCATTGGGATAACCATGGGCTGCCCCGTGGGTATAGGTCCGGAGATAATCATACGCCTTGTTGCCGAAACAGAAGATTTCGGCCGGTTCGTTCCCATAGTGGTCGGCGACATCAGTCGACTTGGCCGCTGTGCTGCTGAATTAGGGATTCCCCTTGATATTGTTTCATGGCATCCGGGGAATCCGGTCGATCCCGGGAAGTTGCAGGTAATTGAACCCGAGGGAGGTGAGGGGTACTCCCTGGAGGCAGAAAGTCTGCACTGGGGAAAACCGGGCAGAGAAACGGGACGGGCCGCGGCTGCATATATAACCAAAGCAGTTCAGCTGATCAATGACGGGGTGCTTGATGCGGTTGTTACCTGTCCAATTTCCAAATATGCCATGCAGATGGCAGGCTATGAATTCCCCGGGCATACTGAAATGCTGGCAGAATTATGCGATGTAAAAAATTATGGGATGATGATGGCCGGTAGAAGTCTGAGGGTATCCCTGGTTACCATTCATGTACCTCTTTCCAGGGTTCCCGGGCTGTTATCTCAGGCTGAAATCAAAAGGATCATAGACCTGACCGGTGAAACACTGGTTCGTGATTTCGGTGTTTTAAAGCCGCGTCTTGCTGTGGCGGGTCTTAATCCGCACAGCGGGGAAGAAGGAATGTTCGGCGAGGAAGAGAGCCGGATAATCGAACCCGCTGTTTTAGAAGCAGCCTCGGACAGATGGGAAATAGAAGGTCCGCTGCCTCCTGATACAGTCTATAAAAAGGCGCTGGACGGCAGCTATGATGCGGTTGTGGCGATGTATCATGATCAGGGATTGATACCTTTCAAGCTTGTGCATTTTGAAGACGGGGTCAACCTGACCATGGGACTGCCGATAATAAGGACATCGGTTGATCATGGAACGGCCTATGATATTGCCGGAAAGGGTATTGCCAGGGCCTCCAGTCTGAAGGCTTCCTTTGCAATGGCTGCCGGGATTATCTCTAACAGAAGAAATTTACCCCAACGGCCTGTCTCTAAATAGTTGGGATGTCCGGGACATACTCTGCATTGATCGGCTTAAAGGTAGTGATAAAGAGAGGTTGATACTGACAAATATATGGCTTCAAAGACAGCTCTCTGCTAATAATGTTTTTGAGAGAAAGTGAAAATAAAGAAGTCTGTTTCCCAAAAATATCAGCGACAATAATTAGATACTTTTGACAGGATGAGCAGTATTTATAATCTAATGGATCAGATCTACGAACAGGATGGCGCACCTGAAGGCCCGATACTGGTGACCGGAGGATTGTTTGTTGTATTTGAGGGAATAGACGGTACAGGAAAATCCACCCAACTTCATTTATTAGCGGAAAAACTTAAGGAGCACGGGTTTGCAGTTGTTTCAACCCGCGAACCCACAAATGGTCCCTATGGAAAGAGAATAAGGGAGCTGTTTGTCAACCGGGAAACCGTTACCCATGAAGAGGAACTGGAACTTTTTATTGCTGACAGGGAGCAGCACGTTAAAGAGGTTATAGCGCCCGCCCTTGCAGATGGATGTGTTGTTGTCTGTGACCGGTACTATCTTTCAACAATTGCCTACCAGGGGGTGAATGGAATTGATCCTGAGCTGATTATGGAAAAAAATAAGGATTTTCCGGTTCCTGACCTGGCTGTCATTCTTGAGATTGATCCGGTACAATCCCTTTATCGTATCCGGAATCAGCGAAATGAAAATCCCAATACTTTTGAGCAGGAAGCAAATCTGAGGAAAGTTGCGGCAATTTTTGCGTCAATGAAGCATTCTTATATCAGGAGAATAAATGGCTCAGACTCAATTGAGAATGTTCACCAGCAGGTACTGAATGCAGTCGAAGAAACACTTTCTCACAAAAAGATCCGGAGAGAAGGCGGCTGAAACGAATTCAAGACTGAACCTGTTCTGCAAATGAATCAATTGACATGTCTATAATGGACTTGACTATGCAATGCGCAAAAATACATAAAATAATTATGACATACATTTCGTATTTCCTGCATGTATGTCATAAATTGTATGTTATGTGCATGAACACGAAGCAACGAACGGATTCCTCACAGCCTGAAGTCTTAGGCTCTTCTGCTGCGGAGAGGTTTAATCTTTTCCTGAAGCAGACGTTCTGCCTGCTCGGTATTGTTTTGTTTTGTGTTTCCTGCGCCGGCACATCTGGAGTAACAACAGCACCTCTCGAGAAAGTTGTAACCGGCTATGAGGAAGCGGAACAGGAAGCAATGGCAGAGGCCAATGATATGGCCTGCGCCTATTTTTATTTCCTCTGGGGAAAGACATCCGAGAACAACAATCGTTTTGAAGAAGCACTGGAGGCATATGAAAAGGCACTGCTGTGTGATGAAGAAAGTGAATATATCAAACACAAACTGGCGGTTCTGCTTGTTAAGATGGACCGGATGGAGCAGGCTGCCATGCTTCTGGAGCAGATTATCGACAAAAATCCAGAGGACATAGACAATAGAATTTTCCTGGCAAGGGTTTACTCAAGCATGGGACGGAATGAAGAGGCAGTGGCAATCTATCAGGATCTCCTGGAGATTAAAGAGGATCATGATACCCTGCTGATGCTTGGAACCCTTTATGTGCAAAATAAAGACTATGAGAATGCCCAAAAAATACTCAACCGCCTCATTCGCCTTGAGGGTGATTCATACATGGCACATTATTCTCTGGCACGGTTGTACCTGGAACTGCAGTATTTTGACAGGGCGGCAGCCTCGTATGAGAAAGCCCTGGAACTGAACTGGTTTGAAAGGTTGGCTTACGAGGTGGCGGAATTCTATGAAAACCGCAAGGAATATGAAAAAGCAATTCGGGTGTACAAAAGAATTGCTGCCGAAGGAGAAACTGTTGATTTGGCTAAAACCAGGCTGGTCAACCTTTACCTGACAACCGGGCAGAACACTAATGCCTTGGAACTTCTGCGTGAATTAAGAACCGTTCTGCCTGAATCCCATAATGTAGACATGACGATCAGCAGGATACTTCTGAGCCAGGAAAAGTTTGCCGAAGCGATCATGATCCTGGAAGATGTTCTGAAAACCAATCCGGAACTGACCGTTGTCAGGTATCTTCTTGCTATGGCCTATTACAGAAATAATGATATCCCGAAGGCTGAACAGCGGTTGCAGGATATTCCTGAAGAATCGAACCTGCATGAAGACGCCGTTTTTCTCCGGATCAGGATTATGAAAGAGAATGATAAACATTCAGAAGCCTTGGAGCTGCTGGAGCAGCAAATTGCAAATGAAACCACCAGAAAACCCGGCTTTTATATTCTTCTGGCATCACTGTATAGGGAAAACGGAAATATCAATCGCGGCAGAGAAATCTATGAACAGGCAATAAGTTTATATCCGGATGATGTTGATGTTCTATATAACTATGCGATATTTCATGATAAAGTAGGTGAACATGATAATGCTATGGTCAAGATGCAGAGGGTAATAGCGCTTGATCCGGAAAATGGAGCTGCCTTGAATTATGTGGGATACACCTGGGCTGACAATAACTTAAATCTCGACAAGGCGTTGGAGTATATAAAAAAGGCTGTGGAGCTGATGCCAGACGACGGCTACATAAGAGACAGTCTGGGATGGGTGTATTTTAAAATAGGGGACGTCAAACAGGCTATCATTGAGTTGGAGAAAGCCGCAGAGATGGTGGAAGACGATCCTGTTATCAAGGAACACCTGGGGGATGCCTACCTGCAGGCTGATCAACCTGAAAAGTCACTTGCAGCCTATGAGGCATCGTATAAGTTGTATGAGGAAGATGAAAAGAAACAGAAAGTCGCAGATAAGATTAATCTCCTTAAAGCCAGGGGTGTAAGGTGAGGAGATTCCCAGATTTCTTCCCCCTGCCGCCCACATTCATATCCTTAATTCTTCTTCTTTTGTTGCAGGGCTGTGCCCGCCAGGTATTGCAGACCTCTCCTGTGAGCCAACATGAGGCCCAAATAACTAAATCTGCTTTTACCCGGCACCTGGAAAAATATCAGGATGAATGTGGCTGCTGTATTGATGCTGAAGTGAATGTAACGGTTTTTATTTCAGGCTGGTTCAATGACCATACAGCCAAACTTTCCGGTTATATACAGGCCATGGAGCCGGGCTATATCAAGTTTGTCGCCCTCAACCCTTTAGGGCAGCCCATTCTTATTCTTTTAACCGATGGGAAAGAATTCAAAAGCTTTAATATATTGGAAGGTAAAGCATATATCGGTTCCACAGATTCGGTGACTTTCAAGAAATTCACCCCTCCCGGATTTGATCCCCGGTTCTCCTATTACTGGCTGACCGGGGCTCAGCCGCCGGTTGGTATTGAAATACTTGATGTCAGACATGATCAGAAGCAGGAAGCATACTGGCTGAAGGTAAGATATGAAGACTCGGGTTCTGTGAGTATGATTTTATTTGATCCGGTGGA
>JAFDCR010000118.1 GCA_019312685.1 Deltaproteobacteria bacterium
AAATCTCCTCACATGAAACTTTTTGTTCTTTTTATGGTAATCGGTCTCAGCGTCTGGGCAGGAATTTTCATCAAAGCCTTTCGTCGTAAGCAAAAAAGGCGGATGCTGCTCAGCATTCCCTTTCCCCCGGCATGGGATGCTGTTCTCAAAAAGAACCTGCCGCCCTATGGCAAGCTTCCTCCGGATCTGCTCCGGCAACTGCAAGACGCAACCAGGATATTTGTGGCGGAAAAATCTTTTGAAGGCTGCGGAGGTCTTACCCTGACAGACGAAATAAAGGTGACCATCGCTGCCCAGGCCTGCGTGTTGCTCTTGAACCGCAAGATGGAATATTACCCCAGGCTGTATTCCGTCCTTGTTTATCCAAGCACTTATGTGGCAGGCACAAGACACACAATTAGAGGGCAGCCGAATGAGGCCTCGATCCGCCTTGGCGAATCGTGGCATGCCGGTGCGGTTGTCCTAGCCTGGGACAGTGTCAAGCATGGCGCTGCGAATTTCAACGACGGCCACAATGTAACCATGCACGAATTTGCCCACCAGCTGGACCAGCATTACGGTGCGGCTGATGGCGCCCCGGTCCTTGCGAGTCGTTCCGCCTATTCAGCCTGGGCCAGGGTTTTTTCGAAAGAGTACGAGCACCTCAGGCGGAAAACGACAAAAGGGCAGAAAAGTGTGATGGATGGTTACGGAGCGACCAACCCGGCGGAGTTTTTTGCGGTAGCCACGGAGACTTTTTTTGAAAAACCAGGCCAGCTCAAGAGTAAGCACCCTGATTTGTACGAAGAACTTTACAGTTTTTATAAAGTTAATCCCATTGAATGGGAATAAGGTGTTTACCAACTCTTCACTCAACAGTTAAATGAGATACCTTTTCTGTGACTGGGTGAAGATATATAGATATCTTGACTTTTAGTATTAGCGAATGTCAAAGTGTAAAGCCTGACCCCGGCAGGATACTACACTCAGGAGGTGTTATTTTATGACTGGTTTTAAAGATCGTATAGTTCGCGCTGCAAAATTAGATGTCCACCTATATGAAGAGGTTGAGGCGGATAAAAGCGCAATGGGGCAGGCCATGAGTGTTGTTGTGCTTTCCAGTGTAGCTGCCGGAATAGGAGGTATGGGAATGGGCGCGGCAGGGGCCAGCGGCATCCCGATGGGGATAATATCAAACCTTGTTGGATGGTATATCTGGGCCTTTCTCACCTACTTTATCGGCACAAAATTACTTCCGGAGCCGCAAACCCATGCAGATCTTGGAGAATTGCTGCGCACCATCGGCTTTTCCAGTTCTCCCGGCCTGATAAAAATATTTGGCATCATCCCGAGTCTTGGCGCGTTGTTATATTCAGCAGCTTCAATCTGGATGCTTGTGGCAATGGTGATCGCCGTCCGACAGGCCCTTGATTATAAAAGCACTTGGCGTGCTGTGGGGGTTTGCGCCATCGGCTGGATAATCCAGATGGTATTCATTATGGTATTGTTTTTTCTTTTTGGCGGTGCTTCACCACCGGCCGGATAGTTCTGAGGGCTTGGGATTCACTTGTTAAATAAAATATTTTCCATTGTTTTGATATTGTGAAACGTCAAGCCGCTTAACAATATCAGATATTACCTTTAATCAAAAATAAATTGAAAGTTGTCTATTGTGACCTATCCCTACCTCAAGGGGATGGGGCTTTATTGCCACACCAAAACCGACAACTTTTAATTTACTATGGTGTCCCCGGTTTGGAGCAGTTTCTGACAATTTCCCGGGCCTCAGCTGTTTTTTTCCAGCGAATCTTGGCATAGAGCCTCCGGCAGTCTTCAAAAGAGAGATCAGCTATCAACCTTGCCGAGTCGATCTCGTTTCGAGTATGGGGGAATGGTCCATCGCTTGTAGGAATTTCTCCCTTTTCCAGAATTTTGATATAGATCAGACTTTTGGCGGCAAGAAGAGTTGCGGTGACGCCCTGATATGATGGGCGATAGGTGTAAAGGAGGGTGAGGAGGTCTCCAGGCCCGAGCACTTGACGTCGGTCCAGGAGCGGGCGGATCACTGGTTCCATGAGATAAATAGGTGTAAGCGTACAGGTAGCCGGCAGCCTGCGTCGTAATTCTCTCTGAAGATAAAAGTGGATGTATCCGGCCTCTACATAGGTTGAATGGAAATCGGGAACAATTTTCGCCAGCATTTCAGCCCGCAACCGGTCCCGCAGCCTTCCACGCGCTGCATCAATTCGGGCGAATTCCTGAACGGCCTCCACCACGTCTTCAAAAGATGCCCTGACAGATTGTTTGTAAAAGTGCAGTAAAGCACCCGTCCATGCACGTTCAGCCTCATAAACCACCTTCTCAGAGGAGTCTTTGCTGATTCCCTCTGGCGAGCCACCGTCGGCAAAGAAATCATGGACCCTTCCCAGGATTTCCATATAAGGATCCACCTGCAGGATCACTTTCCTGTCCTTGTGTAAATCACGAAGCTGGCGGCAAATCTGCCGAGCAAAGGAAGGGAATTCAAAATCCGTCCAGAGGATGTATTCATCGATGGAATGCCTGCCCTCGAGCATAGATGTAAAATAAGGACTCGGAGGTTCTTCGAGGATGATGGCATCATGACGCTGCATATATGAAGCCGCAAACGGTATGGTTTCCGGGCGATGGGTGGAAAAGGCGAGAGTAACTTGACAGGTCCCCACATCAGTATCCATAATTCATAAACATCCTCAGGTATCCCGAATCTATTAATGACCAGAAAAGCAAAAAAAAGATTTTTTGTCTAAATAAAATACTCTTGCGACAAACAAAAAGACAAGAGAATATTTGGTTAATAAGACAAGGGCACAACCATAAAACCTTTGTGATTTCTTTGGTTTATCTGACCTGATAAATTTAGATTTAATATGGGTATATGGACTTTGGATAATGTAGGTAAAGGTGATCAAAATAATAAATCAGAGCTATCCCCATTTTCTCATCAGTTGCCTTTCACGCTGGCGACACGGGTTCAAATCCCGTCGGGGACGCCATAAAGATATCAAGGAGTTAAGCACCATTCGGTCAGGCTCCTTTTTTGTTTATATTGGGAGATCTAATCCCTGTTTCCGTTCCGAATCTAAAGAATGTAATGATCACGCTGGCGGATTGGGGATTGCAATTATTTCCCCGTTGTGGTTTCGCAATGTCCACTTCGTGGGGCTTTTGTTCACGATATAATACTCATCGTTCAACATAATTTTTCCCAAGTTTGTGGTAATCACATAATGGGGTTGGGCCAGGCCGGAGGTGTGGCCCCGTATCCCTTCATGAATGAGCTTGAGACCAGTTTCCAGCGGAACCCGGAAGTGGTCGATGCGCGGCGCCATGTTACAGGCATAAAGATAGTAGGGCCTGATCCGTATAGCCAAAAGCTTTTGGTTGAGCTCTTTAAAGACGGCCACATCATCATTGATGCCCCTGAGGAGAACAGTCTGGTTGCCGATATTGATGCCACAGCAGGTCAGCTTATAGGCTGCCCTGGCGGTTTTCTCAGTGATCTCCCGGGGATGGTTCACCTGGGTATTGATCCAGATAGGCACCTTGTGGTAACCCTTCAGGATCTTGCAGAGACGAGCGGTAATCCGATCGGGCAGGGTTACCAGAGTTCGAGAACCGAAGCGAATCATCTGCACATGGGGAATCTCACGGGCTCTAGCGATCAGGTATTCAATCTTTTCGTCAGGCAGCAGAAACGGATCGCCGCCGGTGAACAGAATGTCCCTTATCTCCTTATGCTCCCTGATCCACTGAAATCCTTCCTCAATATCGAATCGCAGCCCGAATTTATTCTCTTCCATGATCGCCTCTTTCCTGAGGCAGTGCCGGCAGTAAGTGGCACAGACCTGGGAAACCAGAAAAGCGACACGATCATGATACTGACGGGCAACACTGTGGGGTCGGTCCGGTTCCTTGTCCCAGTTCTCGTGTTTATAGAGGAAATCCTCTTGGCCATATACGTTTTTCTTTTCTGCCAGGGACGGCACAAACTGTCTTCTTATGGGGCAGGCCGGATCATCCTTGTCCATCAGGGACAGGATATGGGGTGTGATACTCCATTTCGACCTTACGGTTTTGATGGCCTCTTCTTCCTCAACAGAGAGTCGAATAGATTTTTTCAATTGGTCCAAGGTTGTGATGCTGTTCTGTAACTGCTTTTGCCATTTTTTCATGATAACCACCTGATAATTGTATGTTAACAGGAGAGATCGGGCGCCGCCGACTTCTTGCCGGCCTTTTCATCTTTAAAACAAGGAGTCAGATGCCTGTGAATTCATGGTCTGCAAATAGTTTTTCATGAACGATCAGGATGAACACTCCTCGGCAATGATCTCCTCCAATATCTGGATACAGCAGTCGATATGATCTTTATCGACGATCAGGGCCGGGGCGAAACGGATGCTGTTGGAACCGCAGCCCAGGATGATCAGTCCTTTATAAAAAGCCCGTTCTACGATTCTGTCCCGCAGTGCAGGATCAGGAGTCTTGGTCTTACGGTCCTTGACCATTTCCATGCCGACCATGAGTCCCAGCCCCCGCACATCGCCGACAACCGGATACTTTCTCTTCAATCGGTTCAGTTTTTTCAAGAGATGCTCTCCCATGGCAACAGCATTATCCATGAGGCCGTTTTCCAGGAGCTCAATTGTCTTTAAAGCCGCAGCGCAGGCAATGGGGTTGCCGCCAAAAGTAGAGGCATGGGAGCCCGGCGGCCAGTCCATGATCTCCTTTTTGGCAATGATCGCCCCGAGAGGCATACCCGAGGCAATTCCTTTGGCCGTGCAGATGATATCAGGCACAAAACCAAAATGTTCGCTGGCGAACATTTTGCCAGTACGACCCATACCGCTCTGCACCTCGTCGGCAACTACCAGGAACTCGTGTTTTTCAGCCAGTTTCTGCAGTTTTATCAGGTATTCCCGGGGCGGCACCACATAGCCACCTTCCCCTTGAATGGGTTCAATAAAGACAGCCGCCACCTCGGTGGGCGGCACTGTCCTCTGGAACAGGATGTTTTCAAGATACTGGAAACATTCCAGCTTGCAGCGTCCATATATTTTGCCGAACTGACAGCGGTAACAGTGCGGATACGGAATATGGGTGACCCCCTGGAGCAGGGGGGCAAAACCTTCTTTCTGGATCACCTTGCTGCCGGTCAAGGACAAGGCGCCAATGGTACGACCGTGGAAGGCGCCGATATAGGCAATCAGCCGGGTGCGGCCTGTTTTGTACCGGGCCAGTTTTATGGCTGCCTCAATGGACTCGGCCCCGGAATTGGTGAAAAAGACCCGGTTGCCGTGGCTGCCGGGAGCCAGCCGGTTGAGCTTCTTGGCCAGATTGGCCTGCACCTCGTAATAGAAGTCGGTGCCTGACATGTGGATCAGTTTTCCCGCCTGTTTCTTGATGGTGGCAACGATTTCCGGGTGACAGTGGCCGGTGGAGCAGACCGCGATTCCCGCACAGAAATCAAGGAATTCATTGTTGTCGATATCAATGAGGATCATTCCCTTGCCCTGGTCCGCCACACAGGGGTAACCCCGGGTGTAGGAAGGGGAGACAAACTGTTCGTCGGTTTTGATGATCTTTGTGGCCCGGGGTCCGGGCAGTTCGGTTCTGATATGGGGATAGGGATATTTTTTCATAATCACATTGTTACTCGAATTGAATTCCTTGGGCCAAAGTGGTTCCCTTGCTCCAGTTAATGGTGTTGGTCTGACGCCGCATATATCCTTTCCAGGCATCGGAGCCGGACTCGCGGCCGCCGCCTGTCTCCTTTTCACCGCCGAATGCCAGGCCGATCTCAGCGCCGCTGGTTCCCAGGTTGACATTGGCAATGCCGCAGTCGGAACCCGAAGCGCTTAAAAAAGACTCCGCCTCTACAAGGTTATCGGTGAAAATTGACGAACTCAAGCCTTGGGGAACATCATTCTGGATGGCCACCGCAGTTTGCACCGGTCCGCTGTATTTGATCAGGTAGAGGATCGGGGCAAAGGTTTCTTCCCGGACAATGGCCATATCTTTGGGGACCTCGACAACGGCTGGAGTCACATAACAGCCCCCAGGATAGTTTTCGCCTTGAAGCTTTTTCCCTTCATGCACCACTCTGCCCCCGTGTCGGACAATGGTTTCAAGCGCCTCAAACATCGTTGACACTGCTGATACAGACACCAGCGGGCCCATCTGGATCCTTTCATCAAGGGGAGAGCCGATGGTCAACCGGTCATAAAAGGAAAGCAGTTTTTTCATAAAAGCATCGTAGACCGATTCTTCAATAATAACCCGACGGGTGGTCGTACAACGCTGTCCAGCAGTGCCCACTGCCCCGAAGAAGATGTTCTCCGCAGCCAGGTCAAGATCGGCGTTGGGAGTGACGATTACCGCGTTGTTGCCGCCCAGTTCCAGGATGGTTTTACCAAGCCGTGCCCCTACTACCGAGGCGATATGTTTGCCCATGCGGCAGGAACCGGTATAGCTGATCAGGTCCACCCTCGGGTCCCGATTCAAGAGTTCGCCAATCTCTGCGCCTCTGCCAATGACCAGGGTGGCAATGCCCGAAACCATATTATTCTCCCGGAGGACATTTTCAATAATTTTCTGGCAGGCAATGGAGGTCAGTGGGGTATTGCTTGCAGGCTTCCAGACCACTACATCACCGCAGACCAGGGCGATGGCCAGGTTCCATGCCCATACTGCTGCTGGAAAGTTAAAGGCGGTGATCACACCCACCAAACCCAGGGGATGCCACTGCTCGTACATCCGGTGCCGAGCCCTCTCGCTGTGGGTCTGGACACCGTATAGCTGCCGGGACAGGCCGCAGGCATAATCACAGATATCGATCATTTCCTGCACCTCGCCCCACCCCTCCTGGATGGATTTACCCATCTCCATGGTGACCAATCGGCCCAGTTCATCCTTGTTTTCCCGGAGGGCCTGCCCCAGCTGCCGGATGATTTCACCCCGTTTCGGAGCCGGGATCTCTCGCCAGACCATAAACGCCTCACGGGCAGCGGTGATCACCTGTTCATAATCATCATTATTGGTTTGCTTAACCACGGCAAGAACCTTGCCGTTGATCGGGGAAACAACTTCTAGCTCGCTGCCGTTACCAAACCAAGCTCTGCCATCGCTGGCGCCGGGGTTATCGCTTTTCAGCCCCAGGGCCTTAAAAGCCTTGCGGATATCCTGAGTTGCCAACATATCCATTCCTCCAGTTATTAAGGTTCTTAGAATAGATCAAATCCCAATCGTTACAACCATGTCTTCAGTTTCCAGCCTTTAGACGTGGTAACGATTGTGTCTCTCTAAATATAATATGACAGAGGCAGTCCGCCAATAGGAAGACGAACAGAAAAGTTTAATAAGCGGTCAGTAGCTGCTGTACTTCGGCAGAGAAAATTCTTTTGGTGGCAAGAATAAAGGTTTGATTCCGTAATCCCAAAATTTCAGACAATATTCGAGGAGTGGATCTTGAAGTACCATCCTTACTTGTTTATTTCCAG
>JAFDCR010000119.1 GCA_019312685.1 Deltaproteobacteria bacterium
CCCGTTTATGGGATGAGTATCTCAACCAGGCGGTTGAGATAGATATTAAAGCATCCGAGATAAAATTGACGGGAACTCCGCCTCCGCTGGATGCTGAGGAGCATTGGCAAGGCAGGCAGGTCGCCCTGCTTCGCAAGGGGAAACCCATAACCATGGGCGAGATTGTCAGGGTTGAAAAGGATAAATTTTATGCCCGGATTGCAAAAATTCCGGAAACTTTCGACCAATTGCTCTGCCGCGATGCCTCCAGGAACAGGCAGGGCTGGCTGGCCTCGGAGAAACGGGCCGGATCGGTATTTATTGATTCCAGGGTGCCCCCGGATACTGTACCCTATCTCGTCCCGGCAAAAAGAGAAGGCCCTAGGCCGGTGGTCCGGATCGGAGATGCTACCGCAGTCCTGGTGAACGGGGTTTTTGGCGATCCCCTTCTCCACCTGCGGCTCCATAACCGCAAGCGTTCCCTCCTGTTTGATCTCGGTGAAGGCGGCAGGCTGCCGGCCCGCCTTGCACACCAGGTCACTGATGTGTTTATCAGTCACGCCCACTTCGATCACATCAGCGGCTTTCTCTGGCTCATGCGTTCCAGAATCGGCAATCTCCCATCCTGCAGATTGTTCGGACCGCCCGGTCTGGCCGACCATATTGCCGGACTGATCAGCGGCATTCACTGGGACCGCATCGGCGACTGGGGGCCGAAATTTACGGTCAGTGAATTCCATGGGGAATGTCTCAGCGTCTACGCTCTCCAGGCTGGCAGGGCTGGGAAAACACAGCTGAAGGAGCAGCCCTCTCCGCGAGGCCTTCTGCTTGACGATGCAGCCTGCACGGTCAGGGCCGAGATATTACTTCACGGCTCCATTCCTGTCCTGGCCTATTCTCTTGAACTTGCAGCCAAATTGAATGTCAGGAAGGAGCGGCTGAAAACACGTAACCTTGCTCCAGGCCCCTGGCTTGGCGAACTCAAGAAATACTTTGCAGCAGGCGAGCTTCAGGCCATGATCGAACTGCCCGACGGCTCAGCCGCTGCAGCAGAAGAACTGGCTGCTGAATTGATCAGGATTACTCCGGCGCAGAAACTGGTCTATGCAACAGACATTGCCGATACCGGAGCAAATCGCGAAAAGCTGACAACGTTGGCCCGAGAGAGTCAATTTTTCTTTTGTGAAGCATCTTTTCTTACCGCTGACAAACAGTATGCCGATCTAAGCGGTCACCTGACAACCAGCGCCTGCGGCGAAATAGCCCTGGCAGCCGGTGTCGCAAACCTGGTGCCTTTCCATTTTTCCAGACGTTACGAGAAAGACCCGCTCCAGCTCTATGACGAGGTTAAATCCTCCTGCGGCAGGGTCGTACTTCCCAAATCGGCCGAGATCATTTCCGTAGAATCTTTTAATTAAATTCTCGCCACCTTCACTATATAAGAAAGAGGGTGATATTGATCATACGATATATTGTCATTATTTTTTAATTATACCCTGAAGAAATTGTTTCTGAACATAACGAGTAGCTCAGGAAGCCAGCCTAGAGACACCGCGCACCATTTGTCTTGCTTATGAGTGGAGGTATGACATGAATGCACAGGATCTGCAGCACCTAAAAAACTTACTTCTGAAACAGCGCGACGAAATCTTTGACCGGTTGCAGAGGTTTGAGGCCGACTGGGATGCCTTAAGCGAGCGTGATATTGAGATGGAGGAAGAAGCGCAGAAGGCAGACCTTACAGCCCTTTACGACCGACTGGATGAAATGGAACAGCATGAGATCGAAGAGATTGACCGTGCTTTATCGAAAATGGGAACCGTCAGCTATGGTACCTGCGAAAAATGTTTGAAACCCATAGGACTGCAGCGGCTTGAAAGTCTGCCGGCAACCCGATTCTGTAAGAGGTGCGCCCTTAAGGCAGAAAAACGAACAGGGCTGTAAACCACAGCGATAATTGCAAGTTTGTTTCTTTTCTCACTTGAGAGAATAAAGGAGGGGTAAGACAATGCAGAGACCATTACAGATATCCTTTCGCAACATGACACCTTCAGAAGCAGTAGAGGCCCGAATCAGAAAAAATATTGAAAAGCTTGAGAGAAGTTGTGACAATCTCATTGGCTGCCGGGTTGTTGTTGAAGCCCCGCACGCCCACAAACAAAAAGGCGGACTCTATCACACGAGGATCGATCTCAGCCTTCCCTCGGAAACCATTGTGGTCAACCGGGAGGCAGATCTCCACAAATCATCGACGGATGTCTACGTTTCAATCCGTGATGCCTTTGCCGCCGCAGGACGCCAACTCCAAAAGTATAACCGTCAGCGGCAAGGCAAGGTAAAAACCCATGATCTCATGCCGCAGGGCCGGATTTCAGAACTCTACCCGGAAATGGATTCTGGCCGGATCAGGACAGCAGAAGGTGATGATATCTACTTTCACCGAAACAGTCTTATAAATGCCGATTTTGATGCTCTGGAGGTGGGCGCCAAGGTCAGCTTTGCCGAGGAACTGGGGGAAAAAGGTCCGCAGGCCAGCAGTGTCAGGGTCTTGGGTAAACAATGAAATATCATGCCTGGTGCATGGCACAGGAAAGGCTTACCAACATAAAGCGCTTCCTGGCCATCGGTGATATCCACGGTTGCTCCGTGGCTTTTGAGGCCCTGCTTGAGGCTGTCAACCCCGGACAGGATGACCTGCTGATCATGCTGGGCGATTATATTGACCGCGGACCGGAGTCTGAAAAAGTGGTGGAGCGGTTGATTACGCTTCCCGGGGAAACAAATCTGGTTGCCCTGGCCGGAAATCATGAAGAAATGATTCTGGCATGGCGGGATAAAAATAATAACGAAACTCTCAACTGGTGGGCCAATGGCGGTCTGAATACCCTGAAATCATACTGCCATGGCGATGAAAGATGGCTGCTGAAAATGTTCTGGGAATCATTTCTCGCCTCCCAGACAAAGGAATTTCATGCTGCGGCCTGCGAACTTATCCCCCGGCCCCATTGGGAATTCTTTGAAAAGTGTATTGACTGGTTCGAAACCGACGAGCACATATTCGTGCATGGTTTGGTCAATCCTGCCCTGGACCTTGTCCGGCAGCCTCCCCATGTGCTGCGCTGGGCCCGCTTTCATAGAGAAATAAGACCCCATAAATCCGGCAAGAAGGTTATCTGTGCCCATACAGCCCAAGCCAATGGACTTCCGGCAGACATCGGTCATGCAGTCTGCATTGACACCTATCTTTACGGCGGTCAATGGCTGACCTGCCTTGATGTTTATAACTCAAAATATTATCAGGCCAATTATCTGGGTGAGATTAGAATAATTGAGTAAATGGCGAATTAACCCGGCAAAAACCTACTGCTGAGATAGAATACCACTGCTGTAAATTGTCGCATGGAGTGATCGGCAAATTAAGACAAAGTGGGCGGAAATGATTACGTGGCATCATAGATCCCGGTTCCCAGGACCCGGTCAAGCATCATTGCTACCACCATGCATTCGAGCCCGAAGGGCAGGTAGCCGCCATAGCCTAAAAGCGGCATTTTAAAGATATGAAACCGCTGGACAAAGGGAACAGAATATTCCCAGTGGGTCAGACTTTTGAAATTCCACATCTCCCAGAAAAAACCACAGACCAGGGCTGCAAGGGCCGGCAGCCATATACGGCGCCAATCTCCCCCGGAAAGATCCCGGAAAAGTGTTTCATCGCGGAAGACAACCTGAACCGCTGTGATGATTAGAAACGGCGCCACCCAGAGCATGGGAAAGAGGTAGTCAGGGTAAAGTGATATGGCGCCAAGGCAAAAAGCGGCAGAGACCAACAGAAGCCAGCCCCAGGGCAACGGATTATGTATCACGGCCGGGCGCCAGTTTTTTAAGGGGACTGCCAAGCGAGAAAATGATCCCAGGTATTCCTCTGTGCTCTGCACAGCCGGCAGCACCGTTGAGAAACAGAGGCTGGCATGGAAAATATATTCGCCGCTGGAGAAATTCTCCACACCCAGGTAGTGCCAGTTCTGCACAAAGCGGTTTAAATACTCGAAAAACCACCAGAAAATACTGCTCACCGGGAAAAGGGCCAGAAAAAAAAGGGGGTGGGTCCTGAGCAGGCAGCTTCCGGTCCGGGTATATGTCAGGCTGTTTATGCAAACAATATATCCCAACCAGAGTGGAAGAAAGGTATAGGC
>JAFDCR010000120.1 GCA_019312685.1 Deltaproteobacteria bacterium
CATCCATAATAACCTCTTAGATTATAAATTATAGAAGTCTGACTATCTTGCTAAAGAGAATTATATTTCGGCAGAAATCGGATTAACTCTGAGTGCCGGCAACCTTAACCATGCACCTAAACGATTAAGTTTAGATGGCAAGAGAAACCTTACTCCTTGGAGTTCCCTCCTCTGATTAACTTCATAAAACTATGATGTCACACAAGCCCTAATTGCGTTATCTTTAAATTTATAAAGAATGGAGAGAATGTCAATAAGGAAATATTTGTTAGGTATTAATACGGAGTCAATCTTGTTAAAAAGAGAGATTATTTCAGCACAGAATGGAAGCTATGATGTGCGACTGACTGCGAAAGAAGCAATCCTTTCAGGGTGTCTGGATTTGTCTAAGATGCCTTTTATTTCGTTTGCATGACCCAGACACCGTTCCAGTCACCGGGCGGTGGGTTTTCCTGCAGGTATTGGCAGCGCTCAATATAGATGTTGGAAAGTTTGTCGTCCGGGTGTAGTTTAAGCGCCCTTTGGAATGACTTGATCGCCTTTTCCCATTTCCCTTTGCCGTAATAGTGCCGCCCTTCCTTAAAATGGCTTACGACTTCCATCAGGTTGGGAAAGAATTCTTCGGAATGGTAATCGAGCACTTCATAAATTCTGACCGCTTCGCTCTTACCTTTGACCACCACATCGTCGATATCGCGGATTCGGTAAGTGCCGTGGAGGTTCTTAAAGGTATTTTCACTGATCAGAATGCGGCTGCTGTATTTTTTACAGGCCGATTCCAGGCGGGCGGCCAGATTTACTCCGTCGCCTATCATGGTGTAATCCATGCGTTTGGGAGAACCGATATTACCGGAAACGATGGTGTCGGTATTCAGGCCGATTCCCATATCCAGCGGTTTTTTCCCTTCATTGGCTCTGTAGCGGTTCCACTTCTGCAGCTCCGAGATCATGGCAATAGCGGCCCGTACGGCTCGATCTTCATCATCCTTATGGGCAATGGGAATACCAAAAGCCGCCATTATGGCATCGCCGATAAACTTATCCAGCATGCCTTCTTCCCGTTGGATACAGTCTACCATGATGGTGAAATATTCGTTGAGGAGGCTGACCGTACCCTGGGCGCCCAGTTCCTCGGTCAGCGAGGTAAAGCCCCGGATATCGGAAAAGAGGATGGTCGCCGTGGTGCTGATGCCGCCGAGAATATCTTCGTCGCCTTCCAGCAGCTTGTCGGTTAATCCAGGGTCCATGTAACGGGACATGGTCGATTTCATCCGCTTTTCACTGCTGATATCTTCGATCATCAAGAGCGTGCCGATCTTTGTATTTTCTTCGCTGTAGAGGGGCTGAACGGTCAGATTGATGGAACGCATCCCCTCGGAACAGCTGAGTTCGGCATCAATGGTATGTTCCGGGGCATTTGTCTCTTCGATCCGGCTTATTTTTTCCATGATCCAACCATTGGCCCCGGTAAAAAACTCGACCGCAGGACGGTCAAGAATATCTTCGGGTGACATACCGAAAATACGGTAACCCGCAGTGTTGCAGGTCACAATTTCACCTTCCTCGTTTAAGGTTATGACACCGTTTGTCATGCTCTCAAACATGCTTTCGTTGTAATTCTTGACACTCTGCACTTCTTTGAAAAGGTTGGCGTTTTCCAGGGCGATGGACACCTGGGCTGTGAAGGCCTTCAGGCGCGATTCATCTTCGTCACTAAACGGCCCGCCCCTTTTGTTCAGGACCTGGGTCACTCCGATAATCTTTCCTTTTTTATTTATGACGGGAACACAGAGTATGGAGCGGGTGAAAAAACCTGTGGTTTTGTCAAAGGCGGGATTGAACCGCAGGTCGGCGTATGCATGGGGGATGTTGACCGATTGGCCGGAGGTGAAAACCGCGCCGGCAATTCCCATGTGGTTGGGGAAGCGGATCTCGGTAGCACCGATGCCTTCTCCCACCTCTGACCATAATTCATTGGTTTTTTCATCATTGAGGAAAAGAGTGGAGCGTTCGGCATGCAGCATGGATGTGGCCTCGCCCATTACTTTCTGCAGAAGCGTACTCAGGTTTATTTCCGAGGTGAGTTCGGCGACACAATCCAGAAATTTCATTTCCTGGCGCCGTTTTTCTTGCATCTGTTCAATCAGCAGGGCGCTTTGCAGGGCAACGGTAGCCTGCATGATCATGGCCTCAAGCAGGATCATGTCCTCTTGGCAGAACTGTCCCTTTTTCTTGTTCAGCACCTGAATTGCCCCGATGGTCTTGCCTTTCGACGTTTTGATGGGGCAGCAGAGAATGTTTCTGGTTTTAAAACCGGTCTGACGGTCAATATCGGGCATGAAACGCTCGTCACCATAGGCGTCATGCACGATGAGACTTTCACCGCTGCTGAAAACATGGCCGGCAATGCCGCTGTCGTCCATTATTCTGATTTTGCGTTTGATGTCGCCCTGGGCAATGTGTGAATATAACTCGCAGCTTTCTCTGTCATGCAGAAAGAGGGTGGAACGTTCCGCTCCCAACTCCTGCGAGGTCAGTTCAACAACCGTTTCAAGGATTTCATCCAGAGAGTCGACTGAAGTTATCTGCCTGGACATGTCCAGCAGCATTTTCGCCTGCCTGGACTTGATTTTCCCTACAGTCTTCTTACGGCACGCAATTTGTTCAGCGGATTTCTTGCGGGGAGTCGCCATTATTCTTTGCTATTCTCCAATTTGTTGCGCAGTTTTCTGATAGTTTCTTGCAGTTGGTTTTGTTTATCGCGGGCAAGGAGACGGCTTTTCTGCAGGGCTTCCTCGTGCCTGGCATTATTCTGTTCCAGTTCCCTGCGAAGCGAGGTTATTGTCTCCTGGAGCTGTTTTATTTCGTCTTTGGCAGAGGAAACGGCCTCTATGACATTTTGGGCATTCTCGTACCGAGTTTTTTCCAGTTCTTCACGGAGAGCGGCAATGGTGGCATGCAGTTGTTTTATCTCGTCATTGGCAATGGAAAGGGCATCGACAATGGATTGATCTTTTTCATAATTTAAGGCCTCGAGCTTTTTCCGCAGAGACAGAATTGTCTCCTGGAGAAAGCGATTTTCCGATTGCAGATGGTGCTCGTTATTGTTTTCCGGACTCGGGTTCATTTTGAAGCACTCAGTGCAATTACCGTTCAATAAACCGCCATGGCTATAAGGACTTCCGCCATTTTATCCAGGCCGTCATGAAACTTTACCCCAAGATGTTCGCCACTGCGCCAGACTATTGTTACCGTGAATCTGCCGAAGGGGGTGATGTCGAGTACAGCTGTGCGGGGATATTCATTTTCCCGTTCTTCCTCGATTTTCAGTTGGGCGCCACCGACGGATATATTTTTTATGTGACAGGGTACTTTCTTTTTATCGAAAATCATTTCCGAGGCAAATGAAACCGGCTTACGGGCATGTTTTCTTCTTTGCATTTTACATCCAACTCCTATCAACCCAAGCGGGAACAACCAAGCAGATAAGTGTAAACGCTGAGAGCGCAGAGATGGCAAATATTTTCAGCAACACCCAGCGGATGATAAGTAATTGCTTGTTGTCTACGCCAAAATTCGGGAAGGTTCTTTTAGTCCCCCGGCTTAACGCAATAAATGAACCAATAATGGATAACCGGACGGCCTGTCAACAAAAAACCGGGGCATTCAACAAGATGCTGGCCATAACAATGGGATCAGGCCTGACACTCTGACTTTATCTGTTCTTTGTTTTTTCAATTGTATTATTATTGTCACTTGTCACAATAACAACGCATATACAGATATATGTCCGCAGCGTTGCTTCACACCTCCATCATAGGATAACTGATTCGTTTTCTTGATAAAAAATGTTATAATATATGATAGTTATCATTCTTGGCTTAATTCTTTTTTAAGGAAGGGAGACGGGATGACAAAACACTATCCGGTAGTTAAAAATTGCAGCTATTGCCTGATCCATGTCCCGGATCTGGTACGCTACGGTTCCAAGCCTCAGCGCGAACTTAACCGCTCCCCTGCCATTGCGGCAGAGCTGCAGTCACACCTTCGTTCATTTGCCAAGGTTGTGGCCTACCCTCCAAACCAGACCTTCATCGGCAATATCTCACCTGACCATCTGGCCGCCATCCCAAGACCCTGGTACCAACACCAGCCGGATTCCGAAACCCTGGAAACCACAGGCCCATTCGGTGAAATCATGGCCCAGGAGACATTCTACGGCCTGCTCAAACTGGCTGATATTTTCAACCCTCCTTTTTTTGAGGTTGAGAAGGATGCTCTGGAAAAGCTTGGCAGGGCCATTACAGCTCATCCGTTGCTTTCGGATTTTTCAGACCGGTTCAGGGAAATCCAGTCGGCCGCCCCTGAATATCTGGCAGAAAAGCAACAAAACAATCCCTGTCTGCCTCTTTATGACAAAGACAATATCTGCGGCTATTTTTTTGGTGATCTGCGTTCTGAGGGTAAGGACGATGAAAATCTCGCCCCC
>JAFDCR010000121.1 GCA_019312685.1 Deltaproteobacteria bacterium
AAGCAATGACCTTATTTCTGCTCCGGGCCAGTTCCAGAAGCAGATTTTCCTCTTTCCTGCGGAAGAGGTCCCAGCTCCCCCTGCCAACCATTTCAGTTATTGTTTCACCCTGCCTTTTTTCAATGGCACAGTCTGAATCGATGAAATCAAAACCAAGCAGGTCCGCAAGAATTCTGCCGATTGAAGTTTTGCCGGTTGCCCGATAACCGGTTAAAATTACCTTTTCCTTTTGAAATTTCATAGAAAAACTATTTAAGTTGTTTTAGAGCAGGGTGTCAAGCGAGGACTTGTTCTGATTCAAACTCGATAAAAAGGAGCAATGCATGAATGATGCAGTGGTGATATTGGCAGTAATAGCCGGGATTCTGGCCGGAATAACTTTGGGGTTGCTGTTGCTGTCAGGAAAAAACAGACAGCTGCAGGAGTTGAAAGGTGATGTTAAGGCCTTGAAGGATGAAGGGGATCAGGCAAGGGATAAATTGGCAGCTGAGTCAGAGCGGCGTGCTGTGGCCGAGGAGAAAAGTTCACGGATTCCGGTGCTTGAAGCTGATCTTGACAAGGTTATGCAAGAAAATTCTCTGCTGAAGGCCAAGCTGTCCGAGTTGGATACTAGACTTGAAGATGAGCGCAGGAATGCAGCAGAGAAACTTGCCATGCTGCAGGAGGCCAGGGATCAGCTTAAAATTGAATTCCAGAATGTGGCCAACAAGATATTTGAAGACAAAAGCCGGAAATTTACGGAGCAGAACAAGGAAAGTATTGAAAACGTAATAAAACCTATGCGGGAGCAGCTTTCAGATTTCAGGAAAAAAGTGGAGGATGTCTACGACAAGGAATCGAAAGACAGGGTTTCATTATTATCTGAAATAATCCACCTGAAAAAACTGAATGAAAGAATAAGTGAAGATGCGGTTAACCTGACAAGTGCCCTCAAGGGGCAGAGCAAGACCCGCGGATCCTGGGGCGAGATGATTCTTGAAAGGGTTCTGGAGGAATCCGGTTTGCATAAAGGCAGGGAGTATGAAGTTCAGGTCATGTATGCCGGCGAGGAGGGACAGCGCCGCCATCCGGATGTCATTGTTCATCTGCCGGAGGGCAAGGATATTGTCATTGATTCGAAGGTATCCCTTACCGCCTATGAGAAATACTGCTCTGCAGATACGGATGAAAAACGCGAAAAACGACTGAAAGAGCATTTTGTTTCCATCAGGACCCATATAAAAACTCTGAGCGATAAACGTTACGAAGAGTTGGAGGGGATCAACACCCTTGATTTTGTTTTGATGTTTCTGCCCATTGAAGGTGCTTTCTGGACGGCAATTGAATTTGAGCAGGGATTATTCAATGAGGCGTTTGATAAAAATATCATGCTTGTCAGTCCTTCAACCCTGCTGGCAACTCTCCGCATCATTAATAATATCTGGCGCTATGAGGATCAGAACAAAAATGCCCTGCTCATAGCCAAAAAGGCGGGCGACCTATACGATAAATTCGTGGGATTTGTCGAAGCGCTTGAAGATGTCGGACAGAAAATAGGCAAGGCCCAGGAGTCATACCGGACAGCCCGGAATCGCCTGTCCGAGGGCAGGGGCAATCTGGTGCGCCGCACTGAGGAACTGCGGCAGCTCGGGGTAAAGGCCCAGAAAGAACTGCCGGAGAGCCTGGTTGTGCAGTCCCTGGATGAATCCTGAACACGCACAGCGAGTGCAGTCTTTATAGTTATAAGTCATTTTTACCCGGAATCTTAGCTTACCCCGGGTCTTTACTTACCCGGAGTCTTCGCTTACCTGCTGCAGAAAGTCTCAAGCCATAATGCGAAAGTCATTTAAATGGTTTTCGATTCCTGCCACAATGTGGTAGTTAACTTGTTAATTTCCTTGCAAACCTTCGATCAATATCCTTCAATTGCTGCAGAATATTCTTTATTTTTCAAGAGACTGATCTCACCCCTTTTATTGAGATCTTTTATTCCTTAAATCAATAACTATTTGAATTTAAAGCAGATATACTGAAAGCAACTAGCCGGCACAGAAAATGGCACGCTTCTTGGATTATTATATGCTGATTAGCTGATTTTATCTTATTAAAAATTAACGTATTAATTTGGAGGTTGTTTGAATGAAAAAGTTTTTAGCAGCAGCAGCCCTGATCGGGGCAATCGGAATTACCGGAATTTCCATGGCCAGCCCGCAGAGTTATTATGGTTGCGGCAACTACGGCGGACCCAGGGATTGCGATAACTTGGGTTATTCAGAAAACGAAAAAATTTCCTCTTTTTATGAGGAAACAAAGGAACTCAGAAGAGAGATTATTGTAAAGAGAAGTGAGCTTGATGCCCTGATGCGGCAGGACAATCCGGATGAAAAGAAAGTTGCCAAGCTTACCGGTGACATTTATGACCTGAGAGCTGAGCTTGAGGAAAAGGCTGACAAAACATTTGAAGGCGGGACTGACTATGGTCGTGGACCGGGTTTCGGTTATTGCGGTGGTGGACGCCGCACCTGGTAATACTTATAGGTCTTAGTAATAAAAAAAGCGCTTCCGGTTTAAGGAAGCGCTTTTTTTATACCCCTTTCTCCAGTAGTACCTTTCGTGCATTTGCATCAAAATGAATACTGTTAAAAAATGGACACTCTTGACAGCTGGAATGTTTTGCTGCATTCATAGCCTGTACCAGGTCGCAAAAGGTGCCAACTACTTTAGCGCAACGCTGCCCGTTATCAGGATACGCAGGACAGACACCCAGTTGGTCTACTCTTTTTCCCCCTCTTTCACGACCGCATCTCATAAACTCCCAGCAATTCATTTTAATACTTAAATCTATATAATTTTTTTTATTAAGTCCCTTAAAACACCTTGTATTAGGTGAAAATACTGATCCAGAAGGTACCACAGTGTGGCATTCCAAAAAGTCTTTATAGGATAAAAAAATTTTTTGCAATATTTTTTTAATTTTTCATTAAGAAAATTTTATTATGCCAGCTGTAATTTTCCGGGCATTTTTATATTTTCCCTTTAACTCCAAATAAATAATTTACGCTTTAGTCATTGCATGGCTCTATGATTAATGTACATATTATTTATGTATTTATGCATAGCAAAAAAGCTGTTAACGAATTTATGAAAAAAAACTATCTGACAGTGAGGAGAGAAAAAAATTCAAAATGTAAATTTTACTTCAGGCCTATTTTTTTTAAAAACTCCTTAACTCTTGCCATTGTCATAATGAACATTCTTGAGCCGGTCATAACAGCAAACACATCATCACCACTGCCGCAGAATCTGGCAAATTCAGGCCCGATAACTGCTGCAGGTTCTTTTGCATCAGGTTTTTTATTCAAGGAGTCCACGTACATATCAAGGCGGTCATTAAGAATCTGGAAATAATTTATATCCTTGCCGGTCATAAGCTGGGTTGTCTCTGACAGAGTCCCTGAGAATTCATGAATCAGTCTCCAGAAAATTTCCGCAAGCTGATCCCGGTGAGGGGAGTTTTCCAGGAAGAAGGATATGGACCAGCCGGTACTGATAATCTTCAGAAGTTGGAGTTCATATTCTATTGCTTCAGGTTTGCATTCTGACTCTTTGGGAAGAAGTGCGGTTAATGATTTTATGTCTTCACGGTCAATAGCAAAGTTAAAGAGGTCATCTCCGGCAAGTTCTACATCTGATTTTTGCACCCTGCTATGCATATACATACTCCTTAATTCCTGCCAATATAGAGTTTTGTCCCAATTCCTTCATTGTCCCACATTACCTATTGTAAAAACAAAGATCAATGCAGCTGATAGTCAAACTGAAAAAGGGGCTGGTTTTTTGTGGCAGCTTGGAGAGCCACAGAAAGACAAACACTGAGCATAACGGATAACAATTAGTGAGCAGAGACTATCCTTAAATGAAAGATGCAAAACGATTTGATGAAAATTATATGCTCTTCACCCCCTTTTTTATGACAGAATTTGGGGATTTAGACAAATTTTGTCAAATATTAGCGAAATAACCGGATATTTCACTTTCAAGTAAAAAAACTGAAATGCAATTCATGCAAAATTACATTGTAATTATTTGTTATTTAAGAACAAAAGAGAAAAACATGAGGGTAAATTCATTCCACGGTTTGTTAGGCACGGTTATTGCAGAAATAATATTAGGAAAGGGTAAATTATTAAGTGAAAATGGGATGAAAAAATGGATGCAATAGACAAAGTCAGACTGATGGCCGATCTGCACAAGGACCATTGCTCCCTGAACCATGGACCGGACGTCGATATTACAAAAATACCGGCCGCAGATTATCTAGTGATACCCTTTGGGTATGAAGAAAAGTCAGGAGTTGAGGTCGCCGTACGAGAGTTGATCATTCCTGTTTGTTTTGAATGTGCCCTGGCTCTGAAGGGTGAGGAATGGACCCTGCTCTACTGCTTCGAATGCACCAACAACCATTGGGTGAATCGCGCACTGGCAAAAAACAATTATCGGCACCACATTCTCTGGCTCCGGGGCTGTCCAGACTGTACCAACAAATTCGGCGGATTATATTTCACTGATATTCCGACCTATGGCAGTGAAGCCGTCCTGGCTATAAATGAGATCAGGATTGCCGTGTAATTTTGACCGGTATAAATACAATCTTTTCCATCTTTTTTTCCTTCTGGATTTAAAAGTTGCAGGCAAAGTCTTTGCCTGCTTTTTTTTTAAAAAAAATCATCCAAAAGCGTCATGATAAAAGGGTTTATTGTCTATATGCAGTATTAACCTGTTGATTAAACAAGAATTTTTCTATATTCTTCATATCCGTCACACTTGTACCCTAAATACTTTGAAAGAAAATCTTTCAGCCGGTTAAGTGGAGCCAAAAGCAAATGCCTATGGACATTCTTGAACTCCTGCATAAATTCTGGCCGTACCTTGCAACATTGGGTACCTTGAGCGTAACCCTCGTTACTGCCGGACATATTCTTTATACAAAGAGGAATACCAGGGCAGCTGCGGGCTGGCTGGGTCTTGTCTGGTTTGCACCGGTTCTGGGGGTCTGCCTGTACTGGTTGTTTGGGGTAAATAGAATTCAAAGGCGCGCCAGGATTCTTTTGGCGGATAAGCAGGCGGTCTCCCTGCCGGATAAAGAGGCGGCGGTGTCCCCTTCTTTTATTGAACATCTTTTCAGGGGCATGGAAAATAAGGGTTTGGTCCAGTTGAGCCGGATGACGGAAAAACTGACCCGCCAGCCGCTGATCCGGGGTAACACGGTTATCCCGCTGATCAATGGCGACCAGGCATATCCGCTCATGCTTTCAAGTATTGCTGCGGCAGAAAGGACTATAACACTCTGCAGCTATATTTTTGATAATGATATATGGGGGGGCAGGTTTAAAACAGCACTTTGCGAAGCGAAAGAGCGAGGGATAGAGGTCAAGGTTCTGGTTGACAGTGTGGGGGCGCGCTATTCCTTCCCGCCGATAACCTGGGGACTGCGCAGGGAAGGTATCGATGCGGCTGAGTTCATGCGGACCATTCTCCCCTGGCGTTTTCAATATTTCAATCTGCGCAATCACCGTAAAATTCTGGTGATTGACGGCATGAAGGGTTTTACGGGCGGCATGAACATCAGGGCGGGCAACTGTCTTAGCGATAATCCTGATGATCCGATCCAGGATCTTCATTTTCTTATTGAAGGGCCGGTTGTGGCAGAACTGCAGAGTTCCTTTGCAGAGGACTGGACTTTTACAACTAATGAAGTCCTGGCAGATGGAAAATGGTATCCGGATATTGAGCCTTGCGGCAATGGAGTGGCGCGGGCCATATCAGACGGGCCGGATGAAGATTTCGACAAGCTGCGCATGGTTATCCTGGCTGCCTTGGCAACGGCACAGTCATCAATCCGTATAATCACCCCCTACTTTCTGCCGGATGCAGAGCTGGTTTCCTCCCTGCGCATTGCCGCCCTCCGTGGCCTGGAGATTGAAATACTTCTGCCAGCCAGTTCAAATCTCAGGATGGTGAAATGGGCTTCGGAGGCCGGCCTGGAGGAACTGCTTCAGGAAGGGTGCAGGATATTTTTGACCCGGCCGCCCTTTGATCACTCCAAGATAATGGTAGTGGATCATTCCTGGGTGCTGCTGGGCTCGGCCAACTGGGATTCCCGCAGTCTGGCACTAAACTTTGAATTCAACGTTGAGTGCTACGATCTGCAGTTGGCTGCAAAAGTGGAAAAGATCCTGGATGAGAAAAAACAGAGCGCCAGAGAATTAACCTTTGAGGAAGTCCTGTCAAGATCCCTCCCTGTAAAGCTGCGCAACCGCTTTTTCCGCCTGTTTTCCCCCTATCTCTAAGCCGGTAAAAAAAGCTTTTCCCAGTTTCAATAAAATAACATGGACCTTGATCTTATCGTGTGTAAATGATATAGTCCCTAATTGGGTATTTCTACCTATTCTGCAGAGGGTGTAAAAAAAGAGAAAAGCATTTAGGGTGAGGCTGGGAAAGGGGGTGATAACTTCAACAAATCAGTAGAAAAATCGCCGACATTCTATGGAAGAAAATAATACCTCACCGGAAAAGTCTGACTGTAATTTTCAATAAGGAGATTATTCATGGGATCTCGAAGCAATATGCATTGTTGGGAAATCATGCAGTGTATTAATCCAGACGAATGTCCCGCCAAAAGAAATCCGGCAGAGCAGTGCTGGGAAATAGCCAGCGATCCAGGTGATTACCGGAAAGCAAACAACATCTGCAGGGATTGTATTGTGTATATGCTAAAGGGAGATAATTCTATCCTCTCACAGCAGGAAATTGAAACCATCCTGGCACAGAAGCTGCCCCCTAAAATGCTTAAAAAATTAAAAGAAGATAATTAAGGCTAGTAGCTGCAGGAGCCTTGTTGCCCTCTACGTTTTCTCAGTCTGAAGCATAAGGGATGTTAATTCACCCCGGCATCCCCTGACAAAAATGTCATCCACTGGCAAAAGGCCTCTCCTAAAAATGAGGAGGGGCTTTTTTTATCTGATTTGCTCAACAGATTTGCTGCAGGCTGTTCAAACATAAAGAACTTTTTTGCTGATATTAAAAATGTAGGGTATAGTTAATTGATATATTGGAGAAAATAGTATTCCAATGAGGTCCCAAACTACAAAGTTTTCTTCTGGATTAGATTATGATACTGAATGAAAGATTGGCTGACTTTTACCGGAAGCATCTTCCCGATGGAGTAATTGACGGTACTATGCTGAAAGGTCCATGCCCGTTCTGCAGGGACCGGGAAGATGGTGAGGCCGGAACTATAACCGTCTACCTGGGTGCAAGAAGCTTTTTTGTAGGTTATTTCCGCTGTCAGAGCCGGTGTGTTCCAGGTGGATTTGTCCCACATTTTGCCAGGCTCAGAGGAATTGATCCAGCAACGGTACCGGGTTACGATCCTGATCGTGAACCGTATGTTCAGGCAGTTAAATTTCCTGGCAGTAATATCAACCAGGATGTCATTATGTACCAGGATAAGCTTACGCCGAACATAGAAGAGTATTTTGCCAGGATCGGAGTGAGCCCTGACACCCTGAAGGAAATGAAAATCGGCTATAACGGGCGATATATAGTTTATCCGTATTTCATGCAGAATGGAAAATGTTATACGGCGCACTGCATCATGCCGGAAGATGACTCTGAAAGGTTCTGGCATGGCGATCAAACATTTACGGCAAATGGTCTGCAGATATTTAATATCAATGATATTGACCACTGTGAAGACGGTGCCCTCTTTGTGGTGGAAGGTGAGCGGAATCTTCTCTGCCTCCGCGAGCTTGGCTTCCCCGGTATCGCGGTTCCTGCCGCAGCGGACCTGAATAGTATAGACATCAGACGTTTTACCCATATCAACACTGTGGTTATGGTCATGAACCACTCCCCGGAATCAGTCGAAGCGGCCCGCGCCTTTGCCGAGCAGGTGGGTTTTAAGGTAAGGCTGCTTCATTGGCCCTCCCAGTTTGAACGCGGTTATAATCTGGCCCAGCTTGCGGAAGAAAATCCGGATAATTTTAAAACCGAAGTGATCAGAATGGTTAACGGGTCACGGGCGTTTTCCCCCTTCCACTCACCGGGCCATGCATACGAACTTTTCCAGGATAACATCGAGCGTCTGCACTCGGAAAGCTACCTGTCCCTAAAAACAGGCATGCAAGGTTTTGATGCAGCTGTTGGCGGTATCCACGGCCTTAATATTATGGGGGGGGCGCCCAAGGCCGGGAAATCCTGCCTCGGCATCCAGCTTGCCACGGAAATAGCCAGGAAGAAAATGCCCGTTCTCTACTATGATTTTGAAAACGGCGCCCAGAAGATATATCAAAGGACCTTGGCCCGTTTGAGCAGGCTGTCTGTGAATAAGATTGTTTCCGACCAACTGGAGGAAGATGAAAAAGAACGCCTTGAAGCTGCCCAAGAGGAACTGCAGAACCTGCTCTATTATTTTCGGGTGGTGA
>JAFDCR010000122.1 GCA_019312685.1 Deltaproteobacteria bacterium
CGGTCAGCGGTCAGCGGTCAGCGGTCAGCGGTCAGCGGTCAGCGGTCAGCGGTCAGCGGTCAGCGGTCAGCGGTCAAAAAAAATCCATTTGAAATTAATCCTTGTCAATAGACAATATCCCTTTTTTCTTGTTTTTTTAGCTGAAAGCTGATTGCTAAAGGCTGACTGCTGTTCCTCCTACATGTTACTCTTCAAACGGCCAATATCCTTATCAAGAACCTTCTTCAGACGCTTACGGTACCATATATGACTGATCCAGAGCTGCTTGAAACCGCTCTCTTCAATAGAGTTTGAAACCCTGTCCCGTACACGCTGCCAGAGATCCCGTTTGTATGCGGTTTCAAAAGGTATGAGACTCTCAAGATCTTCCAGAACATTTTTCTTATATCTTGGGAAGATAAAGTTGTTTATCACAACACCTGTAAAAGCGAGAATCAACAGTGCAGCAAGAGATGGCAGGATAAAAAGTCTGTCATCAAAGGGGCCTGAAAAAAGTGAACCGAGTATGGTTTTCTCTGGTAAGCCAAATGCAAGTTTAAGGATTATATCGCCGAAAAAGAATACCAGAAGCGAAATCAGCATCCCCACTTTCAGAACCTTCTGGGTCCGGACTCCAAATCCGTTCTTGAAAGCGGCAAGGGCTTCGGCCTGCAGATCAAGTTCGCGTACACCCCGTTCAGCCTCCTGAAATACATGATTGATGCGCATTGTCGGTGCAGTCTCAACGGCGCGTTTCAATTCATCCCGTTCGCTGATCCAAGACTCTACACCCTGGGGAGGGGAATCTCCTTCCTTGGCGGCAAAAGTCAGGTATATCCTGGGAATATCCTTACGGCCCGTCATCTGCGACAGATTCCAGCAGAGGGTGCCGTAGGAACGCACCAGATCCGGAACATTATCACACTCATCTATCCTGTTCAGAACATAGAGGACCCTGTCCTCTCCGGTTGAACCGGGAAGCGTACTTCTGATGGCCTGATAGGTCTCCATGATCGTGCCGGCCTTGTGCGGATCAAACATAAGGATTATCAGGTCGGCCAATCTGGCGAGCTCACCGATAACGCCCAAATAGTCATAGCCCCGGTCTTTTTCTGTAACCGAATCGAGCATGCCCGGTGTATCAATAATTGCATATTTCTCCAGAATCGGCGAATTCACCTTTTTCAGGCGCAGATGGGCAAACAGTTTTTCACCAAAGGGCCTAAGCGGAGCAAACGGTAGTCTTTCATCATTGACAATTGTTCCGCCGGGAACCTCCTCCTCACTTTCACCCTCTTCCGGGGAAGTCAAAATGGTAAAGCAATCATCAGTCGGGGCCTGACCGGTTCTTTGTACCGGCATATCCAAGAGTTCATTAATAAAGGTTGATTTCCCGGAAGAGTAATTGCCTATAACTAAAACCAAGGGTTTCCACATAAGCGGAGTCAGAACACCCTGCATGGAGACGCCGTACCGCTTGTAGATCGGTGCCATTCGTCCGCGCAGCAACTTGTCCAGCTTCTTGATAAGGGTTTTAGCGGCCTTTTCGTCTTTCATTTATGCCCCCGCTTACTTGTTATTTGGGTCTTGTCTTGGTTTATAAGGACTCATAAAAATGCGCTTTTCATGAATGTATCTTGTTTCCACTTAAATATATTCCCAAACCTTTGCAGCCTTCAAAACGACAAAACAACCTAAAATAAAATCAAAACTAAAATACAATTATTATCAATAAGTTGCAAGGCATACTCATGCCGGCCGCGCAGCATCCTGAATTCATTTCATAAGCCCGGCGCCTTATTCCGGCAGAATTTCTTAAAACCCCGATATGTTCGTCCACATAATCGATCACCTTGGGCTGCTTGCCTGAAGCCGGCCTGAGGATCCGGCCGATGACCTGCTTCAGCCTGCCTGTAAATTTTATGGGTGTGGTGAGAAACAGGGTGGTAAGGTTTTCAGCATCAAAGCCTTCCCCCACCAACTGCAGCGTCGCAATAAGGATCTTAACATCCCCTCGGTGAACGGCTTCAACTATTTCAGTCCGTTCAGCCATTGTCTGTCTGCCGGTAAGAATAGTTACCTGAACCCCTTTCCCCGCAAGCATCTCACCGATTTTCCTGCAATGCGCGACACGATCGCTGACAACTAGAATAATACCTTCTGTTTTCATGGCCTCTTCATGAATATCCTCTGCAATCTGCCGTGTTCGAATTTCGTTTTTTGTCAGGGAGTTCATCAGGGCCTGGTAATTACCGCGAAATATGTATTTGAAATCGGTTGTCTTTTGAATGAATTCCGGTTTGAGGACCGCCCCGCTTGCTGTCAGTTCCTCTGGATCAACCTGGTGGGACCTGTCTCCCATATAGAGATAGATCAAACGCGTCAAGCCGTCTTCCCGCCTGTATGCCGTTGCCGAAAGGCCCAACATGAAATAGGAATCAAATTTTTTTACCACTTCAGTGAAAAGCGTTGCTGGCACCCTGTGGCATTCGTCAACTATCAAATGTCCGAAACAGGGTGTTATCTCCACAAGTCTTTTCCTGGCCGTATTGACAATAGCAATTGACAACGGCATGATAGCAAATTTCGAATCACCGATGAGCCCGGCCTGAATCCCCAGAAACTGCCTGGCACGCTCTTCCCACTGGTACATTAGTTCTCTGCTGTGAACCAGAATGAGAGTCGGCTGACGCCGTTTAGCAATCACCTCAAAGGCCATTACGGTTTTTCCGGACCCGGTAGCTGAGACAAGGACCCCGAATTGTCTCCGCATAATATCCTTAACCGCCTCTTCCTGGTACGGCCTCAATGTTCCATAAAAGTTAAAATCAACCTCCTCCAGCCGACGCCGGAGATCTTTAATGACCGGCCCCCTGCCCATATATCTCTTACACAGCTCAACTGCCTGGGCTGCAAATCCTCTGGGAAATAAAATACCTTCTTCAGCCAACTCGAAAAAAACGAGTTTCCTTTTGAAGTTCTTACCAACCCAGCGCCCATATTTCTTGGCATCCTTGTATTTAGGGTTGTCTATGGTGAGGCTGTGCTGTAATGCCTGCAGAAATGAAGGGGAAATGTTAGAGAGATGACACTGCCCCGCCACTGTCAATACCGGGGCTTTTGCTTTCATTTTAAGCCGAGTCATTTATTTGTGACATCTCCGTAATTACTTGTTTTCACTGGGTGGATATGATAAATGTTTCTACTGAAAATACATTTCCGGCTTAGGGGGCATGTTTCTTTAACATTAAAATCAAACACTTATAAAAATTTACCGGAGCCATCCAGGATTGTCCACAGAAATCATGGGAAACTCTTCTCAAAATCAACACGAGACACCAACCAAAATACTGGCTATTGATGACGATCCCGCAATCCTTAGATTGCTTGGCGACTATCTCACTTCCAGAGGATATGTTGTCTTTCAGGCTGAAGACGGTGAATCAGGCCTTGAACTTTTTGCCAGGGAAACTCCGGACCTTGTCCTTCTCGACCTTCGGCTTCCCGGTATGGACGGATTGGAGATATTAAGCCATCTCAAAGAGGATTTCCCGGACACTCCTGTTATTATCGTCTCCGGCCAGGGAACAATTAAAGATGCAATAGCTGCTTTGAAAACAGGTGCTTGGGACTATATCACCAAGCCGATCTTTGATCTGCAGGTCCTCCATATCGCTGTGAAGAATGTCCTGGAGCGCGCCAAAGAGATCCACGAAAAAGATACGCATCAAAA
>JAFDCR010000123.1 GCA_019312685.1 Deltaproteobacteria bacterium
TACATACCTATTAATGCTTATCAGGTGAATTTGTCAGCCGGTGTTATTTAAAACATTCCGCCCAGGATGAATTCCAAGTTGCTTGTATCCTCACCAGGCTCGGGATCTATGACGTAAGCCCATTCAAGCCGTATCGGTCCCATGGGTGACAGCCAGCGGAAACCCGCACCGACACTTTGCTTTAAATCACTGAAATCCGCCTTGTTTTCATAAACATTACCAATATCATAGAAAACCAGCCCCCTTAATCCACCCTCTTTGACTAGCGGGAAGTGATATTCAATATTGGAGTACCACATTATTTCGCCGCCGACTTTATCATCCGGGCCAAATGGAGAAACGGGAATAGCTACGGTTCTTGCCGGAAATCCGCGGATAGAGTTTATGCCGCCGAGATAGAATTTTTCAAAGTCAGGAAGTTTGCCGTCTTCATTTTCCCATACATGTCCTGCGGCAAATTTAAAATGGAAGGCTGTTTCGTCGCCGATTAAACCGGGAAAGTACCAGCCTGAAGCAACTTCCAGCTTTGTATACTGGCTGTCTCCCCCCAGAAAGCTGCCGGCAAACTCAGAGCGGATATTGGTCAGGGAACCCTTTGTCGTTACAAAGAGTCTGTTACGCGTGTCCCTGGTAAATCCCAGGGTGACAAAACTGGTGGTATTGATATTCTGGGATCTTCTGATGGAAATGTCTGCAGTCGGAAGGACGTCCGTTAAATTCGTATCATCAAAACCGTAAGAAAAATGCATTTTCCATTTTTCCCAGATCGGATATCCGAATCGGAATGCAAAGCCGGCGGAATCCCTGGTATAGGTGTCATATTCCCGTTCCCAGTCATATAAATCGACCCCGACCAGAAGCTGGGAATCATAAAAGTGGGGTTCAGTAAAACCGAGGTTGTACTTGGCTGATGTCCCGCTGATACTGGCAGTGAGACTTAATCGTTGTCCGCGGCCCAGAAAGTTATTCTGGCTGACTTCAGCCATGAACATCAAATCATCAACAGAGCTGTAACCCGCACCAATGCTGAAGACTCCGGTCGGTTTTTCTTTGACCTCGACGACCAGGTCCATTTTTGTTTTATCGGCGGTCGGTTCAGGGGTAATGTTGACTTCTTCAAAATAATCAAGCCGCTGCAATTTTTCGTGACTTTGGCGAAGGGCCTTGGAGTCAAAAACTCCTTTTTCCCGGACCAGGAGCTCGCGTCGGATTACTTTGTCCCTTGTCCTGGTATTGCCCTTGATAATAATCCTGTTGATATGTATGAGGTCCCCTTTGTTGATATCAATATTGATATCAACCAGCTTTTCTTCCTTGTTGGTGTTGACCGCAGGAGTTGCCTCAGCAAATGCATAACCATATTCCGCATAGAAGTCATTCAGTCGCAGAATGTCCTGCCGCAGAATACCGCGGCTGAGGTATTCTTCGTTTTTAATTTTGATGAGTGAGAGAAGGTCCCCCTTTGTGGCTATAAGGTCTCCTGATATATCGATGCTGCCCACCCTGTAACGGTTGCCTTCGGAAATTTCAATGTCGATATAAAGCCACTTGCCTTCCTGAGTGATTTCAGGTTTTCCGACCATCGCTTCTATATAACCATGGTTGTGATAAAACGCCGTGATTCTGGCAGCGTCCTGATCAAGCACTTCACGTTTCAAAACCCCTGAGTCGGTGAACCAGGAGAATAACCCCTTTTCCTTGGTTCCCATGACTTTTTCGAGTTTGCTGTTATTAAAAGACTTGTTGCCGGCGAAGCGAATTTCTTTAATATAGACTTTCTCGCCTTCGGTGATGACAAGGCGGACATTTACCTTATCGGGGTTGGGATACGTCAGTTCGGAGGCGACCTCTGTATTGTAGAACCCTTTTGACTTATATAGGGAGCGAATATTTTCTACTGCTTCGCGGATTCTGTTGGGATTGAGGATGGTGTTGGGCACTACCGAGATTACTTCCCGGATCGCCTCCTCTTTAAGTTCATCCTGGCCGCTTATCGTGACCTGACTGATAACCGGCTTTTCCTTTACCTCAAAGATTATTTTTTTACCTTTTTCCGTATCTTCTACCTTGAGTCTTGCATCATCAAAATAACCCATTTTAAAAACATTTTTTAAGTCTTCGCGGAGTTGCTCAGGTTCATAAAAATCTCCGGAGCGGCTTTTTATGTTTCGCAGGATGGCCCCGCTGTCTATTCTTTTGTTGCCCTCAGGAGCAATACTGGCAATCAGGAAAGCCTTTCCTGTATAGGCAAGAATATCATGGGTGATTTTTTTTATTTACTTCTCAATATTTTCCAGCTTTTGACCATCAAGATAGTAAAATGTAGGTGAAGTGGGATCGAGCAGGTCGAAAACTTTTATATCAATACTGACTGTATCGCCGAACTTTGTAAGGGAGCCGGCAGCTATGTAGTCAAGATCCGGCGCGGTCTTTGTGCCGAATTCCATCAATGTCTCAAAGGCGGGAGGCCATGAAGCCTCATAATTAAAAATATTTTCAGCCGAATCCCTTGTCAGCATTTTGAATGCCCGACTTCTTGATGAACTGGAGCCAAGAGCTTTCTTCAAAGCCGAGTCAATGTTTTTCGTCAAGCTCTCATCAGCATCGGGGATATTTATTTTTAAAGGCAGGATTAAGGTGATTGGTGTTTCTGCGGCAATTGATGTCAGAGGTGAAGCACATAACAGTATTGCACTACTGATTAATACAAAAGCCCAGACGATAAGGGATAAATATTTGTCTTTCGGCAGATAAGGATTCAGAGTTTTAATATTCCAGAACTTATCAGTGAAGAGTAATTTCATTTTCTTTGGCCTTAATTTTATTTTATCAGTTACCTAGATAAACTTTATATCAATTATCCGATAATGACTGTCGGATATGTATGATTTACTTTACAGAATGACGTACGTTGTAAAAAAACAGGTAGCTAGCTTTAGCCTATACATTAAGAATAGTCAACTCCATAACTACTCTGCCCGGGAAGATATGGCGGTTAATAGTTTCGTCACTTCGGCCTGCAGAATTCCGGCCAATTTATGCTTATCCTTAGTGGTATAATTTTTTGTTGCAATAGGGAGGCCTGCACGGATCGTGACCTTTCCGGGTTTCATCAGAAGTTTTCCTTTGGGGAGAATTTCATATGTCCCCCTTATAGCCACAGGCACAAGGTCAACTCCTGATTTTATTGCCAGCACCATAGCTCCTGCCTTGAAGTCCTGTATCCTGCCGTCTTTTGTTCTCGTGCCCTCAGGAAAGATAATAACCGATGTCCCCGCAGCAATTTTCTTTGCTGCCTCGTCCAGGCTTTTTATTGCCTGCCTGCCACGTGAGCGGTCAATCGGAATGTATCCCGCCCTGCGCATCGCAGGCCCCCAGATGGGTACTTCAAAAAGTTCCTTTTTCGCCAGCCAGCGGAAATCAACCCCTAAAAATCCCTGCAGGGCAAAAATATCAAACTGGCTCTGGTGGTTTGCCGCAAAAATATAAGGCCGGTCTTTCTCGAGATTCTCCATCCCTTCTACCCGCACTTTGACTCCATTTGAAA
>JAFDCR010000124.1 GCA_019312685.1 Deltaproteobacteria bacterium
AAAAAGTTAAGGGGCACAAATCTAAATTAAAATACCTCGTGGACATATAAACAATTTAAGAATAGTTCACGAGTGTGAACTGATAGATATTGATAATTCTTAGATTGTCATAATAACACTTTACCAACAACCCACAACCTGCCATTTACCCCTACGTTAAGCCAACTCACATTTTTCATAGCACTTTTCATTCTCTCTTAAAACGTTAATAACCTCATCAGTATTTAATCCCATTACGTACTCGTATTTTTCTTCTAAAGATAATGCGTTTCGTAGTTGTGATAAAGGACAGGTACTTGATTTTTTACCATCAAAAATACAACTTATAAGAAGCCCGAATAGCATTGTTCTTGAACGATCTGAAGATTTTTCTAAAATTGAATCCATATATAATTAAATTCTCCTTATAATTTACGCTAAATTATTTATTGCTGCCAAACTGGATTATAGAAATCTTAACGATTAAAAACAAAAAGAAAGAAATATTTTTGCCCCTCCTTAAATTTAAATGTTATTTATTTTTCAGGTGTTTCATCATGAGGAGGGTTATCTGAAAATCTTCCCCCTCTTCATCTTTGACTATCTTATAAAATTCACAATTCATACAGATTGAGTATTTATTGATAAATTTACCTTTGGGGCAACCACCACATAATAAAGTATCTTCCACAACCCAGCAGACTCTGCCGCCCTGTTTTCCATTGTGAATTCCATCAAACTTGTTTTCCTTGGCAGCAGGACACACCCCAAACTCATGAACCTTGTCTCCACCCGGCCCAAGGCCGCATAGCTTAAATTCCCAGCAGTTCTTCTTTATACTCAAGGCGAAACCTTTTTAAATGTTAAACATTTTTCAGCCCTCTAATACATGGTACTTTGCAATAATTATGCCTTCCCCCAAAAACACGTAATATCAATCTGATAAAATCAAATGAATCAAGGAAGTGTTACTTTGTGGTAATACATTTAGGGGGTGATTGTTACGTTGTGGTAACGTAAAAAGAGAAAATAAGAGGGATGTAACATTTAACGACAGATAAAGACTGAATGGTTTTAAGCTTGATAAAGTTTCAGATGGTTAGTGTGTATCAAATTTTGATTGGAATTGAAAAGTCAACATTGCTAATAGAAACTTTTTCAGCCAATTTCAGAGTTGCCATGTCTTGTTGAAATAGTTACAGGTCGATCAATACTTTTCAGGTTCATTATAAGTTTCTCGCAAGACTTAACATTCCAGGTGAACCTATTTTTTCCTCAAAATGTTTATTACGCTTTTCTTCTATTATTTCAAAACCTAACTTGCGATATAAATTTAATGCCGATTCATTCCCAATATACATATTAATCTGTGCCCGTGAATATCCTTGCCTTTTCCCCCTCTCTAAAATTTTATCAAGTAGCATTTCCGCAACACCTTTCCTTCTGTATTCAGGAAGGACAGCTACACTATCAATAACCCATGACCCTTCAATGTCTTTCGGTAAGCATGAAAGTATTTTTGCTGCACGTTCCTGTGATTCCTTAAAAGCTCGTTCAGAGAGATTTAACTTTTTATAGACCTCAGGTATTGCCCGCTGAAGAGCCTGGTATCCTGAAACTCCTGGATCATAGCCACCTAAACTACCAATAGGACCAATTTCAGACAGTTCTGCAATGAGATAAAAGGAGTAATGAAATAAATGCGGAATGTTGGTTATTGATAGATGATGCAAAAAAACTTCACACTCTTCTTTGGTGCCTCCAAGCACTACTTCCCATATACCTTTTTTTACATGGGCACGACCTGCTATAAGTATAGCTTTTGCTAAAAATGCAGCATCTTCTGGTGTAGCTTGTCGTATTTGCACTTTCGTTATTTGTATTTCTTACTTTTTCACTAAAAATTGTCAGACACATTTTTGCAGATGATTTGCCAAGATAAAAATTATTTTTCAGCAGAAACCGAGTGAAGGTGTACTGGCAATCTTAATTATAAATATAAAGTATCGGCTTGAAATAATTCGTTAGAGTATTGGCGCCCCTAAAACACCTCCCACTCCTCATTCATGGAATTGTTCAAGCTCTTTTGCCATCCTCATGCCTTCTTCGACGTTCACCCGCGAAAGGATCGCCGCCCCGGCCGCGAAAAGAATAATCAGTGAGAGGACCCCCGTTCTGGAGTTTCCTGAGACGACCCCGACCCATCCCATAAATACCGGGCCGATAACCGCTGCGAACTTACCAAGCATGTTATAAAAACCGAAAAACTCTGCAGACTTATTTTGGGGAATAATGCGCGTGTAAAGGGAACGGCTCAGGGATTGTACCCCTCCCTGTACCAGGCCGATACCTGCTGCCAGCAGGTAGAATTCTATTTCCCGGCGCATGAAGTAAGCCCATATGGTTATTATGATATAGACCCCAATCCCGATAAATATGCCTTGCTTGGGACCGAGTTTTTCGCCTATCTTACCAAAGGCTATGGCCGATGGAAAGCCGACAAATTGGGTGATCAGAAGCGCCAGAATGAGCCCCTCTGCCTTAAAACCGATCGCCAGGCCGTAGTCCACAGCCATGCGAACTATGGTGTCCACACCGTCAATGTAAAGCCAGTAGCCCAGCAGAAATGTAAAGACCAGTTTGAGCTTCCGGATCTCGTCGAAGGTATGTAAAAGCTGGCTGAAACCGCTTGTGATCATGTTCTTTTTAAGAGACTCATCTCCCCTTTTTTCCTCTTTCACGAAGACCATGACTGGTATTGAAAAGACAGCCCACCAAAGTGCTACTGAGAGAAATGAAAATCGAATCGCTTCCGCCGGGCCGGAGAACCCGAAAACCTCAGGGTGCTGCGTCATGAAAACATTAAAGGCGAACAGAATGCCTCCGCCCAGATAGCCGAGGGCAAACCCCAAAGCTGAAACAAAGTCCACCTTCTTTGGCCCGACAACAGAGAGCAGAAGTGAGTCGTAAAAAATATTGCCGCCGGAAAAACCGATCATCCCGCATATATACAAAAAGGAAGCTAAAACCCAATTCCCCTCCCTCACTAAAAAGAGGGCTCCGGTCATCAGGATCCCCATAAAGGCAAAAAACAGCAGAAAGCGTTTCTTGGCACTGCCCCTGTCCGCAATGGCTCCAAGTACAGGGGCAACAAAAACAATGATGAGGCTGGCAATGGAATTGGCGGCTCCTAGCCGGAAAGTGCTTTCAACGGCAGAGCTTTCAACGCTCCAATATTGCTTGAAGAAGATAGGGAAAAAACCCGCCATCACGGTTGTGGCAAAAGCAGAATTCCCCCAGTCGTACAAAGCCCAAGATAAAACCTTTTTTTTATCGTAAGCTGGCATATTGTTTCTGTCCGGATTGTTTTAGCTCCAATGATTCTTATGTTATAGCCGTTAAATATCAAAATGAAGCCCGGAAATTTGTCAGGCTAAAGTCTATTCATCTTGTCATAATCCAGATTTTGGTATTTCATGACAAGGCAACATTGCCAGTGGGTATGTTAACTCAAACCTTCCTGACGTGTCGGATGCAGTTCAGTATCCGATTTAAGGTCCGGAGCAGCAGAATTCTCCCTTGGAATTCTTTTTCCTTCCCGAAGCAGAAGTTCTTTGGCGGACTTGTCGGATTTGATAGTGAAACCGGCATCAATGATCATTTGCAGGGTTTCCTTTCTGCTTTTTCCCCTGGTGTTGAGATAGCCGTCCATAAACAGTGAATTGGCCGGATAGAGGCTCATGACTTCCAGGGAACGCAGGTGATACTCCCTGCCGGCCGCGGTTCTAATCTCGGCCTGCGGATTGATAAAGCGGAAAAGGCAGAGGATCTTCAGGCAATATTCCGGCGTCAGGCTTTGGGCTGTTTCCAGTTTATTCCCTGGGATGGGAAGCAGAAAGTTTATGGGAATCGATTTTGCTTCAAGATCACGCAGCATCAGGGCCAATTCAATAAGTTCTTCAGCTGATTCCCCCATGCCGGCGATGATGCCTGAGCAGACTTCCAAACCTGCGCTGCGTGCAGCTTTTAAGGTTTTGAAGCGGTCGGCAAAGGTATGGGTGGTACAGATCTTTGCATACTGTGCCGGCGAGGTGTTGAGATTATGGTTCAAGCGGTCAAGCCCTGCCTGTTTGAGCATATTTGTGCTGTTCTCATCCATAATTCCTGCTGAAACGCAGACCTCGATGGGATACTGTGCCTTGATGGTCTTTACAAGGTCTGCGATACGTCCCGTCCTTTTTTGACTGGGACGGCGCCCGGCGTACACCATGCAGTAGCGGTAGGCGCCTGCTTCGTAGGCCTGTCTTGCCTCCTCCAGGATCTCTTCCTTGCTTTTTTCAGGATATTCAACTATCTCGGCATTACTGCTTTTGGATTGCGGACAGTAGTTGCAGTCCTCGGAACAGAGGCCGTTGCTCACATTATTAATTATATGGACCGTCACTGTTTTGCCGTGGAAATGTTTGCGGACCGTAAAGGCGGCATCAATCAGTGACAGGAGTTCAATACTGTTGTCTTGAAGCAAGGTAGAATATGTTTCATGAGGGAGAATTTCCCCTGCAATTGCCGCCTTGGCAAGGGACCGGTACCATGGGCTATCCATCTTTATTTATGCCTTTTATTATCTTTATTATCTTTTCAGAGCAGTTGTTTATTACAAGGGAGTACTTTACTTCAGTAAAATGAATGAGTGAAGAATAATCATTCAAAGGTTTTTGGGCAATAGAGATAAAACACCATATGCAGTATGGGCATTAAATACTAAAGACCTGAAAGTATCAGTCCTCTTCAGGTTTCGGGGAAGCTTCAGATAATCGTTGCTGGATTTTGGTAATTGCTTCGTCAATTAGTTCACTGTAAGGTGTCTCCTCCGGTGATAGTTTTTTAAGACCGGTTATTGTTTGGTATCCACCAATGAGAATTAATGTGTTGAGAATAGTAGAAAAATAAGCGCAAACTTCCTGATCTGCAGCTCTTCTGAAAAACTTAAAGAATTTTTTCTCTTCGCATTGAATTTTAAGTATACTGATCAAAGTATCATCAATTTTCTTTCCCTGGGGGTGCTCCTTGAGAGTTCCTAACGCTTTGATAAGCATAACTCTTTTTTGGCAGTAAGTAATAATTTCTTCTCTGGTTTTCGGTTGCTCAACCAACAAAACTTCAAGAATTTTATTAATCGAGTCATTCGAAATAATACCAATGTCACTCAGGCAGGAAAGAGCCTGTTTCTGGACCATTGGTTCTTTGTCCTGCAGGGCCTGAATAATAAGTGGCTCCGAATCTCCAGCTTCAAGGGCCAGGATCGTCTTCAGGCCTTCTTGGCGTACACGTGGATCGCCATG
>JAFDCR010000125.1 GCA_019312685.1 Deltaproteobacteria bacterium
AGCACATTCTTTACTTGCTCATGGGGGACCTGGCTTCAATGCAGAAAAGCCAGCTGCCGATTCTCCTGCTGGTCCTGCCCTGTTTTGTCATAATCTTCATTCTGGCCCGGCCGATGAATCTTCTCCTGCTCGGCAGAGAGGCCGCGGCAGCCATGGGTATCAATGTGAGAAACACCGTTTTTCTGCTTCTGGTAATAACCTCCCTGATGGTCAGTATTATTGTAAGCCTTTCGGGACTGGTGGGATTTGTCGGGCTGGTCATTCCCCATATTTTCAGACTTGTGCTTGGTCCTGACCACCGGCTGCTTGTTCCCGCTTGCCTGCTCGGCGGCGGTTCCTATCTTGTTTTATGTGACCTGCTTGCCAGGATTCTGCCTTCATCCGGAGAAATGCCGGTGGGAATAATAACCGCCATGGTCGGTGCCCCGCTTTTTATCATTTTGCTGCTGAGACAGAGAACATGAAGCATATTCTGGATATAAAAAATATATATTTGAGGTATCGGGACAAAACAGTCCTGCACGATATCTCCTTTCAGGTTGGAACCGGAGAGTTCTTTATCATAATCGGCCCCAACGGTGCCGGTAAAACCAGCCTTCTGAAAATACTTTCCGGTCTCCAGAATCCACAGCAGGGCTCAATAGATATTAAAGAAAAAAATATTTCAGCATATCCCAGACGCAACCTCTCAAGGATTCTAGCCGTCGTACCCCAGCAGATTGAGGTGGGTTTTCCGTTCAGTGTCAAAGAAACCGTAATTATGGGCCGCACCCCTCATCTCGGTATACTTGGCATGGAAAGAAAAATTGATTTCCAGATTGCTGAAGAGGCAATGCGGTTTACCGAAGTGGCCCACCTGGCAGACCGTAAGCTTTTCCAGTTAAGCGGCGGCGAACTGCAGCGGGTTATTATTGCCCGGGCCATCTGCCAGCAGCCGGAAATTATTTTGCTCGACGAACCGACAACCGCACTTGATCCTGCCCATCAGTTAAAGATTATGGACTTAATGGAAACGCTGCGTACTCAGCATAATAAAACAATAGTAATGGTTTCCCATGACCTGAACCTGGCATCCATGTATGGTGACAGGCTGCTGTTGCTCAAAGAGGGGAGGATAGTTGAAACAGGCCCGCCTGTCCAAGTACTTAATAAGTCACTGCTGGAAGAAAGTTATGGTTGTGAAATGATGGTTGATGAAAGTCCCCTAGGCCGGGTTGCCAGGGTAACACCCGTACCGGATAAGTATAAGGATTTCAGGGGACAGGAGTCAGGAGACAGGAGACAGAATTAAAAAAGAGTGCTTCAATATCCTGTCTGTCATATGTTTTCGCCAGACGTTTACAGAACATTTGTTGTACGTATTGCGCAATTGGTAATGTTTTCTGAGGTTAATATATCTTCTGAAGTTGCTTTTAATAATTCTCATGTTTCAGACAATTTCAACAAAAATGAACCGGAGTCATCCTTCGGTCACTTATTTCCCGCCTGCACGGGAGTGAGTGTTTTGATGGTTTGTCATCCCCGCGGAGGCGGGGATCCAGAATATTCAACCTGAAAATACTTTATAAACAGATATTCTACCTAATAGATTAAAGAAAACAAAAATCACAACGCGTCCATGCTAATCCTCGGTATTGATACAGGCGGAACATTCACCGACTTTGTTCTGCAGTCTGAACAAGGACTCAAGACCTACAAACTGCCATCCACGCCTGACGACCCCTCACGTGCAATCATCCAGGGCCTCAATCATTTTTTCGGCCGGAATATCCCTGATAACCTGGAGATAATCCATGGCAGCACAGTGGCAACAAATGCTTTTCTGGAAAGAAAAGGGGCCAAGACCCTGCTCATTACAACATCCGGTTTCGAGGATGTACTGTTTATCGGCCGCCAGAACAGAGCCAGATTATATGACTTCAATGTAACCCGACCTATAGAGATAATTCCCCGTTCCATGGTTGTCGGGGTAAAAGAAAGAATGCTTTATGACGGTACGGTGCTCAAGGCTCCCGGCAGGACGGTCAGCCGCCGTCTGCGGCGCATATGCCGGGAAAGAAAGATAGAAGCGGTTGCCGTCTGCTTTCTACACTCATATGCAAACGATGCACACGAAACATACATAAAAGAAAAAATCCGGACAACCGGTATAGCAATAACCCTGTCAGCAGAAATTCTGCCGGAGTTCAGGGAGTATGAACGGCTGACAACAACCCTGATCAATGCCTACCTTGGTCCGGTTATTTCTACCTACATAAAAAGATTAAGCCGCAGACTGGGTAATGTCCCCCTCCATATCCAGCAGTCAAACGGCGGTATCCTGCCTGCACCGGACATTGAAAATCGAGCCGTTAATACGTTACTCTCGGGCCCGGCGGGTGGGGTGCACGGCGCCCACCAGCTGGCCGGGGAGATGGGTCTGGAAAAACTGATTACCTTTGATATGGGCGGCACCTCAACGGATGTTTCACTTTGCGACGGAAGGCCGACCCTGACCAGAGACCATAAGATTGACGGGTACCCTATCCGGATCGAGGTCATGGATATTCATACCGTTGGTGCAGGCGGAGGTTCCCTGGCCCGGATAGATCCCGGAGGACTGCTTAAGGTGGGCCCAGAGAGTGCCGGGGCACGGCCCGGTCCCATCTGCTATGGCGTTGGTGGTAAAGAGTTGACTGTAACAGATGCCAATCTTTTTCTTGGCCGTCTGCTTCCTGACCGGTTTATGGGGGGAGCAATGAAACTGCAGACCCAACAGGTCGAAACTGCGATGAAAACACTGGCAGAAAAACTGGGGCTTGATCCGGTGGCAACAGCCCTGGGCATTATTAGGATCGTCAATGCCAGTATGGCAAAAGCAGTAAGAGCTGTTTCCCTGGAGAGGGGGTATGATCCCAAGGAGTTTGCTCTTTTTGCCTTTGGCGGCGCCTCGGGTCTGCACTGCTGTGAACTGGCCAGGGAACTGGCTGTCGAGAAAATCGTCGTTCCCGCACGAGCCGGAATTTTATCCGCCCAGGGAATGGTTTTTGCCGACCCGGTCATGGATTACATGCAAACGCTTTTTCTTACAGGAGAGGAACTTGAATCGGGCGTACTTGGCGAAAAAATGGAACAACTGGTCAACAGGGGCATGAAGGATACGGCAGGTATCGGCGGGAATGTCCAAAAATCAGACATAACAGTAGAAAAGTACCTGAATTTGCGGTACCAGGGACAGGCATATGAAATATGCATCCCATACAAAAAGAATTTCATTGAACTCTTCCACCAGGCTCATGAACACAACTTCGGCTACCGCCTTGAAGAAAAACCCCTCGAGTTAATCTCCATTCAGTGCTCTGTAAGGATAAACAGGGAAAAAACGGAGCTGCCGCGTGAAGATTACGCCCAAGTAAAGCAGGCTTCACCAGTCAGTTATGAATGTATGCGTTTTGACTCCGGAACCGTCGAAGTTCCGGTATATGACCGTAAACATTTATTCCCGGGACAAGGCCTAAAAGGTCCGGCTCTTATAGTTGACAACTATACGACAGTCCTGTTAACCGATGATTTTTCCCTCACAGTTGATACGCTGCTGAACCTTATAATTGAAAGAAATTGCTGAGTATTTCCGCTGCAATTGGATTCAGTAGCCATGTCTAAAAGTAGAAGGGACCGATTACAAAGCTATCATAAAGAGATTACGTATTGTTTACAGCAAGTTTTTTAACGCCATTTCACGCAGCCGAGCACCACAGAAATGACCGAAAAAGGAGTTTAAACTGTTTGAGTCCGCCCGAGGCGGACGAGTTTTTAAACTCCCGGTCATTTCGAGGAGCACAGGGAAGTCCCGCAACGCGGGACCAAGTGAACGGCTGCACTTTCTTTATGCAAGTTGTCAATCGTCGGCAGTTTTGTATGCCGACAACGAAATGAACCTAAAAATATATAAAACCAATTTAAGATAATGAAGGTATTCTTCATTTTATGTATGCATAGTGTGGCTGGAGGGTCAAATCAGATATTTATGGGTGATACTCTTGAAAATCCTTGTTCTTGAACCATACTTCGGCGGTTCACACGAACTTTTTTTGCAGGGAATGCAGCAGCACCTGGAACATGAATTTGACCTGTTGACCCTGCCGGCCCGCAAATGGAAATGGCGCATGCGGCTGGCCGGACCCTATTTTGCAGAATTGCTTAATAAAATGTACAAAAGCAGCAATTATGACCTTATCCTTTGTTCCTCCTTTGTGGATGTTGCCGCTTTCCGTTCTCTGGTAAACAACGAATTCAGAAAAATACCACTCTATACCTATTTTCATGAAAACCAGTTTGCCTACCCGGTGCAGAATGAGGATGAAAGGGATTTTCACTTCGGCCTGACAAATCTGACCACCTTCCTGGCCTCAAACAGAGTTGCATTCAACAGCCGTGATAATTTTGATACTTTTGCAGAAGGAGTAAGTAATCTTCTGAAGATCTGCCCGGATATGAAACTCAAAGACCTGGACAGACAGTTAAGCAGCAAGGCTGCGATACTGCATCCCGGCGTTGATTTCAGGGATTTTCCTGAGCCGGATCCCTTGGAGATAAGTAAAAATAAGATACCTGTTATTGTCTGGAATCACCGCTGGGAACATGACAAGGATCCGGAGAGTTTTTTTGCAACCCTGTTTGAGCTGGACAGACAGAACATAGATTTCCGCCTGGTGGTAATGGGGCAGGCGTTTGAAAGACAGCCGGATATTTTCGCTGTAGCGCAGTTGCAACTTGCGCATAAAATTGAGCATTTCGGGTATGTGGAATCGCGGCAGGAGTATATCCGACAGCTTAGCCGCGCCGATATTGTTGTCTCCACAGCTTCCCATGAATTTTACGGGATTTCAGTGATAGAGGCCGTACGGGCCGGCTGTAGACCGCTCCTGCCCAATCGGTTATCCTATCCGGAACTGTTCCCGGTTGAATATCTTTATGAGGACGGAGAGTTATTCGAGAGGCTAAAATCACTCCTGGAAGAAGGCAGCCGGCTCGAAAAATCCAGGGCCATATCATTAACGGAATGTTTTTCCTGGGAGGTCTTAAAACAAAAATATCATGACTGGTTTGCTATGGCTTTATCCTGACTCACCAGATTTTATTTAATACAGAAGGCTTTCATGAAAATAAAATATTTCATCTGCTGCATACTTTTCATCCTGATCCCTTCCTTTACAGCAACTGTAAAGGCAGAAAGCATCTTGATTCAGATCAAGGATATAACCATTACAGCAGAGGTCGCGAATACCCCGGGAAAAAGACGGGTTGGCTTGATGAACAGAAAGTCCCTGGAAGAGAATACGGGAATGCTTTTTGTCTTTGAAAAAGAACGGTACGTTAAGTTCTGGATGAAGAATACGAGTATCCCCCTGTCAATCGCCTACATAAACAAGTCTGGTGTTATAAAGGAAATACATGACCTGGAACCATATTCCCTGAAGCAGGTAAACTCTTCGTATCCGGTCCTCTATGCCTTGGAAGTCAACCAAGGCTTCTTTGAAAAGAATGACATAAAAGCAGGCGATTCAGCAGATATCCCTCTTCTGAAATAGAAATACTGAACGCTTGAGCTCAGTTGCGTCAGATGTAAGGAGTCAACTAAAGTGATAGGTTAGCTTCAGCGTTAGGTGTGTTTGCGGTGTCCAACTTTAACCACCCAGATTGTGAGTTCATTTTTCTGAATGGAATAAACTATTCGATATCTGCCCTGCCGCAAACGATATCTGTCCTGGCCTGTCAGTTTTTCGCCACCAGATGGTCTAGGATCATTTGCAGGCTCTCCAATACGTTTAATGATCCTTTTAAGGTCTTTTTTAGGGATGGTCTCAAAGTCTTTCGCCACTGACTTTTTGAAGAATATTTTATATTCGGCCATCCTTTTTCAACCTTTTCACCATTTCTTCATAGCTGACGAGAGGCTCACGCTTCCTCGTGTCGAATGCTGCCAGATCCTCGGCATCTTCTGAAAGAGATTCGCGGACAGCTTCGTTAACAAGATCTGTAATTGATCTGGAAGTTTCAGCAGCCTTCAAGCGTAATGCTTTATGCAAATCAGGATCAAAATAAATAGTTGCTCGTTTTGTATGTGAAGCCATAATGCCACCTCCTTATGTCACTAAAACATTATAGCGTTATAATGCTATAATGTCAATTGTAGACGGGAGCTAACAAGGCATTAGACGACGTTTTTAGAGAAAGTTCCTGTTTCAGAAAAAGTATTGCAGCGCCAGCCACCCACTGAAAAAAACGATCGCCAGCCGAAGAAACACCTTTTTTTTCGACACGATCTCCATTTCAACCGTTTCGTAAAAACTGTCCTGCGGGGTTACATACCAGAGGAGGGCGAATAACAGGGCACCGGCCAGGGTTACTCCGGAGAGAATGGATAAAGGCTCCATGGATTAATTAGTGCTTAGGCAATCTTGAAGTTAGATTAAAATAACTAATTATCACAATATTTATTTAAGCAATCTTCTTTCCAGAAAACATATCTAATGGACAACTAAACTTCAAATATTAGTGTTCACTCTTCCCAGAAGTTTATCGACCAGTACTTTCAGTTCCTGAAGCTTGAGCAGGTAGAGAGTGATTCCATAAACAGCGGCGCCTGAGAGGACCAGAATAAGCACGCCGGACAGCTCGTTGAAAAAGCCGCGCTGCATCCAGTTGTGGATGAATGATCCTGACCAGAAGAGGTAGAGGCCCATCAGCAATGCTGCTGAAAAAACCTTGACAAGGCCGGTTCCGATATAGGAAAGGGAATAGCCTTTGAGCTTCCGGTACAGGATGGCGCCGAGAAAAAAGAAGTTTGCGGTCATTGCGCCTGAGATGGAAAGTGCCATTGCCTTATGCTGCAGAGGAGTGATACTGAGAAGAATAATCAGGATATTGGCACCAACGGCGAGGAAGCTGCCCGCCACAGGATACCTGGTGTCATCAAGGGCATAAAACACCGGTACCATCACCTTGACGGAGGCATAGGCAAAAAGACCCAGGGCGTAGAAACGGAGTGCTTCGGCTGTTTTGAAGGTGTCAACCGCGGAAAAATTTCCATGTTCGAAAATCAGCCTGATAATGGGATCGGCCAGTAGAATGAGTCCGACCGTTGCAGGGATGGTCAGTGAAAACGCCATGGTGAGGGAGGAGGTGAATGTTTCCCTGAGACTGCTGAAATCGCTAGTGGCTGCCTGGCGGGAAAGGAGCGGCAGGGCGGCGACTGAAATGGCAACACCGAATACCCCCACCGGAAACTGGAAAAAGCGAAAGGCGTAGTTCAGCCAGGAGATGCTTCCTTCCTGGAGTGATGAGGCAAAATATGTATTGATAAAAACATTGATCTGCAGGGCGGCAAGACCGAATACTGCAGGGGCCATGAGCTTGAGAATACGGCGCAGACCCGGATCCTTGAGATCAAGGTTCGGCTTGAATCTGAAACCTGATCTGACGAGAGACGGGAGCTGGCCTCCAAACTGCAGAAGACCGCCGATCAGGGTTCCTATTGCCATCCCGACGATGGAAGGCCGGTTCGGCTCCCCAAGTAAAAAAGCAAGGCTCACGCCGCCGATTATGGAGCCGAGGTTGAAGAAGCTTGAGGCAAGGGCCGGGACGAAAAAACGGCCCTTGGTGTTCAGGATCCCCATGACCACCGAAGAAAGGGAAATAAAGATGAGAAACGGAAACATGATCATGGTGAGTAGATGGGTTAATGCAACCTTGTCAGGGATTTTTTCAAAGTCGGCATCAACCAGGGCCAGCACTATTTTATCGGCAAATATGATGCCCAGAAGGGTGATGATGCTGAGTAGGATGGTGATAAAGACAAGAACATTTCCGGCCAGTTTCCAGGTGGCTCCCGGTCCGCGTGTTTCATCGTAATCTGCAAAAACAGTGACAAAAGCGGCACTGAGAGCCCCTTCCCCGAAGAGGTCCCGCAGGAGATTCGGTATCCTGAAGGCCACCACAAAGGAGTCAAAGGCGAATCCGGCACCGAACATGATGGCAAAGGCCTGTTCCCGGATCAGGCCGAGGACCCGGCTGCACATAACCGCAATGCTGACCTTTGAGGCCGAACTGGCTATTCTGCTTGTTTCTTCTGCGGGTCGCTGCATATTAGGTTATAAAATGCTGTTTGTCTGTCAAATCTCTATTAAAATACAAAAAAATCATGTTACTCTAGCAGGCTAAATCAAAGAAGACAATGTTCTTGCTTGACTTTGGAGTTACCTTTTGCATAGTATGCATTGCTTTATAATTACTATTCGTGTTGCTGGCAGATGTTCTGCGGCCGAAAATAAGTAATCTGGAATCAATATATTAATCATGAAAAGTTGTACAAAAAGTTTCCCGGCACAACTGGTTTTTGAGTTATTAAATGGGAGGGTTAGATGACGGACGTTAAGCTGGTTAGGAATGTGGCAATTTTAGGGCACGGCAGCTGTGGTAAAACCACATTGGCTGAAGCTATGCTTTTCAGTGCAGGTAAAACAACTCGTCAGGGAAAGGTTGACGACGGCTCTTCAACAATGGATTTTGAGCCTGAAGAAGTTAAGCGGAACATTTCCATCAGTACGGGATTCAATCAATATACCTGGAATAAACATGAAGTCTTTCTAGCCGATACACCTGGGGATGACAACTTCATCAATGAGTCAAAGTTCGTTGCCAAGGTCGCGGAGAGTGCCCTGTTCTGTATCGGTGCTGCAACCGGGGTAAAAAACCAGACATTGAAATTTACCGATTTCATTGCTGAGCGGAAAATCCCAACGATCATATGTATTACCAGGATGGATCGTGAACGGGCGAATTTTACCAGCGTCATTGAAGGAATTAAAACAAGCCTGCCATTAAAGCCGGCTATGACCTATGTGCCGATCGGCGCTGAAGCGAATTTCAAAGGGGTTGTCAATGTTATTACCCAGAAAGCATACATTTTTGATGACAAAGGTAAAGCAAAGGAGACCGAGATCCCGGCTGAAATGGCAGGAGAGATTGAGATTTACCGGGAAAGCCTGATGGAACAGGTGGCGGAAACCGACGACGAACTGATTGAAAAGTTCCTGGAAGAGGGAGAGTTGACCAATGAAGACCTGATCCAGGGTCTCAAGGCGGGGGTGCGTTCTGGTGAGATAAGCCCTGTGAGTGTTACGGCCGCCTTTAGTAACAAGGGCACGGATCTTCTCCTGGATATGATCAACGACCTGCTTCCGTCTCCGAATGAATGTGCCGCCTTTGTCGGCGTAGACCCGAAAAGCAAGGACATAGCGGAAAGAGAACCAAGCCCTGATGCACCTTTTTCTGCCCAGGTTTTTAAAACCATGGCAGATCCTTTTGCCGGAAGACTGACTATCTTCAAGGTCTGTTCAGGGACCTTGTCAGGAGATACCTTTTACAACTCCACCAAGGATGTCAGCGAACGTTTCGGGCAGATATTCATCATGGAAGGCAAGAACCAGAAGCCGGTTGACTCAGTCGGCCCAGGCATGATTGCCGCAGTAGCCAAGCTGAAGGAGACGGTTACCGGCGATACACTCTGCCTGGAAAGCGATCCGATTGTTTATGATCCCCTGACTCCGATTTCACCGGTTATCTCCTATGCCGTAACTGCCAAGAAGGGCGATGAGGAGAAACTGTTCAGTTCCATTTCAAAAATGTTGGATGAAGACCTTACCCTGCAACTCACCAGGGAGCTTCAGACAAAGGAGATACTCATTTCCGGTGTCGGCCAGGTCCATTTGGAAGTGATCGGTGAAAAGATCAAGAGGAAATTCGGGGTGGAAATGGAACTTCATACACCGAAAGTTCCCTATAAGGAAACCCTGAAGGGCAAGGCCCGGGTCCAGGGTAAACATAAAAAACAAAGCGGCGGCCGAGGACAGTTTGCCGATACCTGGATAGAGGTGGAACCATTACCAAGAGGGCAGGGGTATGAGTTTGTCGATAAAATTGTCGGCGGGGTCATACCCAGAACATATATTCCAGCTGTTGATAAGGGTGTGCAGGAAGCCATGGAGAAAGGTATTCTTGCAGGTTTTCCAATGGTTGACGTGAAAGTGGGGTTGGTTGACGGCTCGTTTCATTCTGTTGACTCATCAGAGCTGGCTTTCAAGATTGCCGGTTCCCTTGCCTTCAAGAAAGCGGCAGTTGAAGCAAATCCGGTCCTGCTTGAACCGATCATGAATATCAGTATCAGGGTCCCGGAGGATTGTGTGGGTGATGTAATGGGTGACTTAAATTCCCGCCGCGGCAGGGTACTCGGCATGGATTCAGAGGAAAGAAATGAAGTGATAAATGCACAGGTGCCCATGGCAGAGATACAGAAATATGCTGCCGATCTTACCTCGTTTACCGGCGGCAGGGGGGCTTTCAGTGTCAGTTTCTCACATTATGAGGAAGTGCCGGCCCAGCTTTCTGAAAAGATTATTGAGGCAGCCAAAAGCGCAGAGTAAAAAATATTTAAAACATAAAAAAAACCTCACCAGAGAAAATCTCCAGGTGAGGTTTTTTTATGTTATCTATGAAATTATTTACTATAAACAGTCTATTTCAATCTGGGAGGATTTTGCTTTTTTGGGCCGGGCGATAATTTCACCAATGTGATAAGGTTTTTCGCCCAAAGCGATAAGCTGTTGCATTACATCATCCAGAATATCCTCGTCTACTATCACTACCATGCCGATACCCATGTTGAAGGTACGGCACATTTCCTGCGAAGAGATGTTTCCATTGGTTTTCAGGAAACTAAACACCGGCGGAACATCCCAGCTGTCGTAGTGGATAATTGCCCTGCTGCCCTTAGGAAGAATTCTGGGTATGTTGTCGATGAATCCACCACCGGTTATATGGACCAGACCACTGACCTTGAAATTTTTGTTCAGATTAAGAATTGACTCACTGTAGATGCGGGTTGGTTTTAAAAGTTCTTCACCGAGTGTGCAGCCGAATTCCTCAATGTGGTCATTCACGGAAAGACCCATCTCCTCGAAACATATTTTCCTGACCAGGGAGTAGCCGTTGCTGTGCAGACCGGAAGAGGCAAGACCTATAATCCGATCACCAACTTTTATCTCGGAACCGTCGATGATCTTATTACGATCCGCTATGCCGACGACAAATCCGGCCAGATCATAATCGCCTTCAGCGTAAAGGCCGGGCATTTCCGCTGTTTCTCCACCGATGAGGGAACACTTGGAAATTTTACATCCTTCCGCCACCCCCCTAATGATGTCGCTGGCCACCTCAATATCGAGTTTGCCGACAGACAGGTAATCCAGAAAAAAGAGCGGTCTAGCACCTCCGACGGCTATATCATTTACGCACATTGCTACAAGGTCAATACCTATGGTATCATGCTTGTTGCATTGTTTGGCGATATTGAGTTTGGTGCCCACTCCATCTGTTGATGATACCAGAACCGGGTCATCAAACTGATCCGCACCGATTGCATAGAGACCACTGAAACCTCCGATATCAGTTAATACACCCCGGCCGAAAGTCGGCGCCACTATTGATTTAATCCTGGAAACCAGTTCATTTCCCTTGTCAATATCTACTCCGGCTTCGCTATATCTTGAAGTTTGTGATTTGCTCATTTTATATTTTTATTTATTATTAATAATATTATATGGATAATTTATGTGATAAAAAGAGGCTATCAATTAAGCAGGTTTCATTTTTTTCAAAAAAAGTGACAATAGATATAATTTTTGAGCACCCAAAAGTCAATCAAAATTGACAACAGATTCACTCTCTTTACTCCCCGAAAAAGATGCAATAGCTGGTATCAATATATCCTTTCAGAAAGGTTGTTTTCTAAACTTGAATGAACATTGAAATACTCCGGTATTCCTGGTAGGATGCCCGGTCAATGAAACTTCTGTTTGCCTTGATAGGTCTGGTTTTTATTTTAGAAGGACTGCCGTATCTGACATTTCCTGAAGCAATGAAGAAATGGTTGCTGCAGCTTACCGAAATGAACCCATCACAATTGAGAATCATCGGACTGTTGGCCGTTGGCACAGGTTTGCTGATCTGTTATATAACCATGCGCACCAGCCTGTTCAACTGACACAATTATATATAACGAGATGTTTTTAAATTTGAACGAAGGGGAATAAATGGCTCAGCAAAGAAGCAACTGGAAATCAAACCTGGGTTTTCTGCTAGCCGCAATAGGTTCGGCAATAGGCCTCGGCAATGTATGGCGCTTCAGTTATATGGCCCATCAATACGGCGGCGGTGCTTTTCTGGTGCCTTATCTTGTTGCTCTTATTGTAGCCGGCGTTCCCATAATGATAATTGAATATGGATTAGGTCATCGTGAGAAGGGCTCATCTCCTCTAAGTTTTGTCAGGATAAATAAAAGATTTGAATGGATTGGCTGGTGGATGCCAGTGGTAGCCATGTTCGGGATAATGCTCTATTATTCCGTGGTAATCGGCTGGTGTATCAACTACTTCATCTTTTCTTTTAATTTGTCCTGGGGCGGTGATACGCAACATTTCTTTTTCAGTCAGTTTCTGCAACTGTCGGATTCTGCTGCTGATATAGGAAGTATCCGATTTCCGATTGCCGCTGCCACTTTATTTGTCTGGCTGATCTGCTGGTTTATCTGTTATCGGGACGTCCGGCACGGTATTGAAAAAGCGAGCATGATTTTCATGCCCATTCTGTTCCTGCTGACTATAGTCCTTGTCTTGTGGAGTGTTTTTCTTGAAGGTGCATCGGATGCAATCTTCAATCACTATCTTGATGCAGACTGGTCCAAAATAAATTTAATTGCCGAAGATCCTGCCGTGCGCAGCGAGGCCGGCAAGGTCTGGGCGGCTGCATTCGGGCAGATATTTTTCACGCTGTCTTTAGGCTTCGGCATAATGATCACCTATGCCAGCTATCTGCCACAAAAAACAGATATCGGCAAAAACGCTTTCATTACCTGTTTTGTTAACTGTTTATATTCATTTATAGCCGGTTTTGCCGTTTTCGGTATAGTCGGATTCATGGCACACAACCAGGGAGTCCCCTTTGAAGATGCCATCAAAGGCGGCCCCCAGCTTGCGTTTGTCGTATATCCCCAGGCAATTTCTCTACTTCCCAGTATGAATGTACTTTTTGGTGTCATCTTTTTTCTCATGCTGGTAATTGCAGGTCTTACCTCTGGAATTTCATTGATTGAGGCATTCTCATGTGCCATTACGGATAAATTTGACTGGGCCCGTGGTAAGGTTGTGACCGCAATCTGTATTTTAGGCTTTCTTGGAAGTATTATTTTCACCACCAGGGGAGGATTATACCTTCTCGATATTGCCGACCACTTTATCACCAACTACGGCCTGGTTGCCGGTGGCCTTCTGGAATGTATTATCATAGGCTGGGTGCTGAAGGCCTCGTTGATGAGAAACTATATCAGCCGCCTTGGTACAGTCATAACTCCTCTGTGGGATATTCTGGTTAAGTTTATAACACCCATTATACTTACTTATCTGCTGTATCTCTCCCTGGTTGGGGACATTACTGAAAATTACAGTGGCTATCCAACAGGTCAACTTATCCTGTACGGGGTGGGATTGATGCTTGTCTGTCTGGTGGCGGCATTTATTCTGACCCTTGTTCCCTGGAAACCGGAGAAACTGCAACGGCGCCATCGCCCCGAAGAGGACGAACTCTTAATTTAGAAAGTGACTTTTCTTTGACTTGCAGAACTTCTGATATGTATTGAGTTTTGTCTTAAACCGAGAAATCCCCAAAAACGTGGCAAAAACATATCATGATAGTAGCAGGTGAAACCTCTGTTGACCTTCGTTGTAAAACAACCTGGAAGTCCAAGTGGTTTAGGACATATTGTATTGGATATGTTGACGAATTAAGTAGTTCAAGAAAGTTGATCTGTTCAAATGAATGATAATGATGCAGTGCCTATTCCCATTGACGGCACCCTTGACTTACATAATTTTTCACCAAAGGACCTTAAATACCTGATCCCTGATTACCTGGAGGAGTGCAGCAGGGCCGGGATTTTCCAGATCCGCATAATTCACGGGAAAGGCATCGGCAATCTGAGACGGTCTGTGCAGGCAATTCTCAAAAGACTACCACAGGTAAAGGAATATAAACCAGCGGCTGAAAATGCGGGAGGATGGGGGGCAACACTTGTTGAACTTTACAAGGAAAAACATTGATTGACTTCAAATTTCTCTGAATGGACTTGAGATGTTTTTTTTAATTTACTCTTGCCTGGTTGAGTAGTCATGGCTATAAGCAGATTCTTTAAATTATTTTTTAAGGAGCACAGGTTAAGTTAAACACTCTTCTTTAAATTAATCCTACAGTTGCATTTAGATGCATTTAAAAAATAAAAACGAATGAAAGAACAGGGTACAATCTACCGCATACTGCAATATGTAAAGCCATACAAAAGATGGCTGGTTATCGCCATGGCCTGCATGGTTATTGTTGCTTCCATGGCTGGAGCACAGGCCTACATGGTCAAGCCAATGCTTGATGAGATATTTTTCAAGCAG